>JBGSRY010000544.1:0-9172 GCA_041737325.1 Rhodoferax sp.
ACCTTCAAGCCCTGACGGGCATAGTAACGGCACAGCGCGGTGGTGAGCCAGCTTTTGCCAGCGCCGCTGGTGGTGCCCAGCACCATGATGCAGCGGGCCGTCATGGGGTCACCTGAGCGGTCAAATCAAAGCTCGAAAATACTATCAAATAAATAGCTGCTTTGGCATATTTCATAAGGGCTAGAGGCCTATTTTTCATATATTTCAAACCAATACAGGTTCTGCTGCTGCGACGGTCATTGGCCATGGCGTTGACGGCAACGCTGCCAGTGCCGCTTGCACCCAGGCAAACCCAATGCGTTCCTGCTCCAGACGCACACTGGCGCTGGTGGCCCTGGCAGTCGGCAGGCCGCGCTGCAGGTGTCCGGTGCGCAGGTCGTCAAACAGTGAGGCCTCTGCAGCATCAAGCCGCGGCAAATCATGAGCCACGGGCTGCGGCTCAGCAACCCACTGGCTTTGGTGAGCCATCAAGGTGGCGCGATCCATCAACACCGACTGCACCTGTGGCAGGCGGACACGCAACTGATCCAGAATCGCAAAGCCGTGGGTGTCGATGTCGCCCCAGTAGTACAGACGGCAGCCGTGCAGCCAGCTTGCGCTGGCCAGCACTTCAAAACCATAACCTGCCCCAAAAATCACCAGACTGCCAGCCAGCGCCGGAAAGGCCAAAAAATTGACCTTGTTTTCGGTGATGAAAACGCGGCTGACCGGCAGCTGCAGCTTGGCAAAGTCGGCCTGGGTCAGGGTGATGTCCTGGTCTGCCCCGGTGGGCAACAAGCCTTGTGGCAACGGCCCGCCGGGTTGCTGCAGGCCGGCCAGCGACGCGTCCAGCAGGCGAAAGCGCACGCGCAGCGGTTTGTCCTTGAAGCCGTAGCGTTGGCAAAACTGGCAGGCCCCAGTGGCGCTGGTGTCAATGGCCTGCGCTGGCATGGCCAAGTCCAGCAGCTCGCCGAGCACACCCCGGTGCGCCTCGATGAACTTGCTGTCCACACCGGGCAAATCCACTTGGCGCAGATAAATGCCGGGGCGAGGGTGCGCTTGCAGCCATCTGACAACGGCCAGCAAGCGCGGCCAGGCATCGGCCAAAGCCAGCGCATTCAGGGGCCGTTTCTCCAGCCATGGCAACAATACTGGCTGCTGCTCGCGGGTGTGTTGCACCAGGCTGGCAAAACGTTTGACCTCTTTTTGTTTGCTGATCAGTGCCAGGGCATCGTCCTGGGTATCGAGCCAGACCTCGTCCGGCACGGCGCATTCCCCGAGCACGCGGTGGCGAAATTGGCGCGAGACGATGCGCCAGCGTGGCGCACCGTCCGCAGATGCGTTGCAGCCCAGCGCTTTCATCCATGCGCGCACGTCGTCGAAGCGCTCGGCCAACTCGATGGAACTTGGCCCGGTGAGCCGCAGGCGTCGGGGTGGCATGGTCTGCCCCTGCACGCAGAGGCGCAGCAGCTCGCCTTTGTCCAAGAGTTTCTGGACTTGGGCGCGCAGGTCGACGGGGGTGGTCCAGGTCATGCTTGCGCAATCAACCGGGTGAGGCCGTCACGAAATTTACAAAAACTGGGGGATGCGTTTTGATGAAGGTTCATAAAAGGGCCCATCTTTGCCGCGCCAGACCAGTTGCGGGTCCAGGTCGCGGTTGCGGCGCTCGTATTCCACTCGCACCGGCTTCTGCTCGTCTTTAGCCATGACCGACTGGTATTCGGCTGTGGGGATGTTTTTGCGCGTGGCATCGTGATTGAGGGTTTCGACGGTGAACGGCGCTTTGATTGTTCTTTTAGTGGCCATGGGCAATCCGGTGTATACGTGGGTGGCCGAAGCGATTCGGGTCAAAGAAAGCCAATGGGCGGCTTGGCTTTGCGCGTTTTGTCTTCAGTGATGAGCTGCTTGATGGTATCGAACACCTGCGAAAACTGCTCGTCGTAGCGAGCTTCGAGCGCGTCGATGCGGCGCGCCAGGTCGCGGTTGGAGTCCATCAGGCGGCGTAACTGGACGAAGGTGCGCATGATGGCAATGTTGACCTCGACCGCACGCTGTGAGCGCAGCACACTGGAGAGCATGGCGATGCCCTGCTCGGTGAAGGCGTAGGGTAGTGTGCGCCTTCCCCCTCTGCCGTTTGACATCACAATTTGTGATGTCAAACCCGCAACCGGGGGTGAACTCATCACAGTTTGTGACGACCTGCCCCCTTTGGCACCCGATGAGGTCACAGTTTGTGACCTCATACGCTCCCATTCTTCGGACGTAAGCTGAAACATGAAATCGTTGGGAAACCGGCTGCGATTGCGTGCAACAGCCTGGTTCAAGGCGCGAGCCTCTACCCCATAAAGTTCCGCCAGATCAGTATCCAGCAAGACCTTTTCGCCACGAATTGACAAAACCATGGCTGCCAGGTTTTCGGGTTTGGGGGTGATGTTTGTCATGGGGTTGGCCGTTTCGCAAAGTCATTGAGCATTTAGTTGAACACGTTTTCAACCTTCTTCGCCAAGTCGATCTGCATCTGGTACACCTCGGTGAATTCTGCAAATGCCCAGCGTCCCCCCGCCAGTCGTTCGAACTTTTCAGGGCACGCCACTTGTCCACCTCGGTTCGGACCGAGTTGATGATGGCGGAGTGGTATTGCTGGGCCTGCGTTGACAGGGTGTCGTCGAAAAGCAGGGATTCTTGCTGCGCGCCCTTTTGCTTTTTGTGCTTGAGAATAGGGGTGATGAATTCGGCAGGCCTGCGCTTTTCAATGATTTGCTGCGTGGGCTGGCCTGTCTTGTCGAGTTCCCAATGACGCTCAGGGTAGCCGTAAGGCGCGTTAAGAATCAGCTTCTCGAAGAATTGATTTTTCACTGTGATGGAATCCCTGTCATCAACGCAATTTTCAGCGCTGGATGTCAATTGCTATTTATCTGCAGGTGTCCCGGTTTTCACATTTACACGCCGGAAAACACATTCTAGGGTCGAATAGTCTGCCAAACGCACTCACTGTGCCCCCACCACTCGCCCCTTCTCCTCCCGGTACGCCTCAATACTCAAATTGCGCAGCCTCGAGTCGCGCCCCTCAAAGTTATGCACAAAACCCACGCTTGAAACAAAAGGCTCAATGATGTGAATTTTTTGCAGCGGGGTGACGATGAGCAATTGCAGGTTGAGCTTCTCGAACAATTGCAGGCCGTACTGCGCCGACTCGTCCGAGCCGCGGCCAAAGGCTTCGTCGATGACGACAAAGCGAAAGCTCTTGGAGCGGGTTTCGCCAAAGGCCAGGCCGAACTGGTAGGCCAGGCTGGCGGCCAGGATGGTGTAGGCCAGCTTCTCTTTTTGGCCGCCGGATTTGCCGCCCGAGTCGGAATAATGCTCATGTTCGCGCTGGTCTTGGCGCCAGCGCTCGCTGGCGGCAAACACAAACCAGTTGCGCACATCGGTCACCTTGGCGGTCCAGCGCCGGTCTTGCTCGGTCTGACCTTCACGACCCCGAAGGCGCTCGATGATGTGTTTGACTTGCAGGAACTTGGCTTCGGAATACTGGCTGTCTTGCCCTGCGCCCGAGTCCCCACCAGAGCCGCCGCCCAGTGCGCCATCGAGGCAGGTGCGCAACTCGGTTTGAAAGTCGCGCACTTCTGCATCGGTGGTGGTTTGCAGCTCCAAGATGATGAACCGGCCCGGGTTGTAGTCGATCTGCGTGAGCGACTGGTTGATGCGCTCGATGCGCTCATGGATGGTGGCCCGCTCTTTGTTGAGCTGCGAGCTGAAGTTGGCCACCTCGCGGATGGTGTTTTCGTTGAGTGAGCGTTTGAAGTCGGCCTCAAAACGCGGCAAGTCGTCAGCCACCAAGCGTTGCAGCAAAGCGCGGTACTCGCCTGCCGAGCCCACCGAGACATCCATCTCCTGCGTTTCCACAGAAAACAGGTTGCTGAAAGAGCGCATGGCATCAATGATCTTCTCCAACACACGCTTCGCACGGCCATCATCCGTATCAATGGCTTTTTGCAGGTAGTCACGCATCTCGCGCTCACGGCTGTCGCAGGATTCGACAGTGAGCGGCGACGCGACTTTCGCCCCGCCCTTCGCATCTATGCTTGCATCTGCCTTCGCCCCGCTTGCCATCTCCTGAAACAAGGATCCCAGACGTGGCACGTGCTGCGCGAACCCGTCAAAGGCCTGCGTCATCAGCGCCTCGGCCTCGCGGCGCACGCTCTGCGCATCATCGATTTTTTGCTCAGTTTTGGAGCGCTTGCCGCGCTGCTCGATGAGTTGATCCTCGGTTTTCTTCAGCTCGTCCTCCAGCGCCTTCAATTGCTGGGTCAAAGTGGCCAACACGTCAGAAGCGGCTTCCAGCGCGCTGCGTTCATCGGTCAAACGCGCAATTTCACGGGCATTGGCGGGCCAGTCCAGATCGCTGTAGTCCTGAAACTCTTCCAGCTTAGCCAGGGCTTGTTGGCGCTCGCGCAGGGTGGCTTGCTCTTGCTGCAACGTGCCGATCTGTGCGCCGATGTCACCCAGCCTGGCCTGCAGCACCCGCAACTTGCCCTCCAACACCCCGAGCTTGGCGGCGTTGCTCCAGCCCAGCACGTAGCGGCTGCGGTCATCCAGGCGGTGGCGGTCATCTTTTTCATGGCGCTCGTTGCCCGACTTGATTTGCCCGGCGCGAGTGATGGCGCGGGGCTCGGCACGAAACTGCTCTTGCGTGCTGCAGCAAGCCACGTCAAAACGACGCGCCACTTCGGCCTCCAGCCAGGTGTAAAACGCTGAATCAGGCTTGATGGCGATCTTTTTCGCCAGCGACTGCGGGTGCACGGGTGCCTGTGAGGCATCTGATGCGGGCCGTCCAGGACGCACGTTGTCGCGCACGCGAAAGTACACCAAGCGCCCTCTCAAATGCGTGTCGTCCACCCACTGCGCCACCCGGGCGTAATGCTTGTCGGGCACCAGCAGCGACAGCGCAAAGCTGTGCAACATGCGCTCGGCTGCGCCCTCCCAGTCACGCGCGTCGTCATGCACTTGCAGCAGTTCACCAGCAAACGGCATGCTGTCTTCACGCAAGTCCAAGGCTTGGCACAAGGCGGCGCGCATGGCAATTTGCTGGGCATCGATGTTGCTGCGGCGCTCGCGCAGGCTTTTCACCTCAAGCGCCAAGGCATTTTGTTCAGTGCGCCCTTGGGCCAGCTCGACACCGCGCTCGGTCAGCTCGTTTTGCAGCGCTGCTTCGCGCTCGGCATCTTCCAGACGGCGCTGGGCACAGCCCTGCTGCTGGGTTTGCAGCTCTTCGCGGTTGGCCACAGCCAACAGGCCCAAACTGCGGCGCAACGCGTCGTAACGCTGGGCATTTTTTTGGCGCTTGTTCAGCTCGGTTTGCTGGCGATGGATGTCAGCCTCAATCTGCGCAATGCGATCGCCGCCGCTTTGCGCCATGGTCAGGCGCAGTTCGCGCTCGATGGCGCGCTGCGCCAGTTTTTGAGTTTCCAGGCGCTCGACCTTGGCCGACTCATTGGCCAAATTGATGCCCAGGGTTTCCAGCCGCACATCCAGCAGCGTGCGTTTTTGTCTGGCAAACCAGGGCTTGAGTGCTTCGCGGCACAGGCGCAGCTCAGCCGCACTGTCCACCAGCCCGGCATGCTTGTCGCAGTCGGCCACCAGGGGTGTCAGCAGATCAACCTGCTGCTTGGCTTTGAGCACGGCGGCGTGGGCGCGGCTCAGGTCGTCAAAGTGCGCCAGCAGCCCGGCAATACGCGGGGCCACGTCAAACGGCTCCAGCATGTGGTGGCGCACAAAGTCGGTCAGGTTGCCCACCGATTTCATCGACACGGTTTGGTGAAACAGCTCCAGCGCCTGCTCACCCATGTTGCCAAAACGGCGGCGAAAGTGCGCACTGTAGGGCGGAAAGCTGTCAAACAGGCTAACCCCACTTTTGCGCAGCCGTGTGCGCAAGGCGGGCACGGCCGTGCCGAAGTCCGAAAAGTCTTCGGTCAGCGACAGCGCCTTGTCGGCCACGGCGTAAAAACGCTCGGGCTGGCCAAACGTGTCTTTCATCCAGAACACTTGCGCCAGCGTCACGGTCTGGTCAAACCCGGCGTTGTGGAACACCCCCAGAATCACCGAATAGTCGCTACTCGAACGCAGCGCCACCGGCTTGGCGTTGCCACTGGTTTCATTGCGCTCAGACTTGTAATGCCCCAGCACGTAAGAGCGCAACGAGCGCTCCCGCGCATCGGCCCCGGCGGCCTTGTTGTAGGCAATGCGCTGGGCCGGGATCAGCAGCGTGGTGATGGCATCCACCAGCGTGGACTTGCCGGAACCAATGTCGCCGGTCAGCAGGCCGTTGCGGCCATCGAGCCCCAGCGTCCAGACCCGTTTGTCAAACGTGCCCCAGTTGAAAACTTCCAGGCGAGAGAGGCGAAAACCAGCCAAGATGCTGGCATCGCGGGTAACGGCAAACAAATCTGACGTAGGTGCGCTGTCATTCATCGTTCAACTCCGGGGCAGACGGTGCGGCCAGTTGCGCTTGGTACGCGGCCAGGCGTTGGTCAAAGTCGGCCAGCCACTGGGCATCGACAAAAGCTTTCAGGATGCGGCGCACCTCGTACGCCGGCTCTTGCGCGGCACGGCTTGACGCGCCTTCCGCCTGAGCCTTGAGGCGGCGCACAAAACCCAGCTCGATCACCTTGTTGAGTTGGGTTTCAATCTGGTCGATCAGGCGCGACTCGTTGGAGCCTGCAGGCAAGAACACCCGCACCAATTCCACCACCGCGCTGCGCGTCAAGATCAGCCGCGTGTCGCCACCACTGGCATCAAACTCGGCCAGCTTTTTACGCAACAAGGCCAGCAGCAAACTAACCTGAAAACTCAAGGGCTGGCGGCGCACCAGACGCGGCAATTTGGCGGCACTGTCATCGTCTTGCGGTTGGGCACGCAAAAAGGCGTAGCCCTCGGCCTCGTCCACCACCAGGTCGAGTGCCAGCACAGCCACGTAATCACACACCTGGGCTTGCAATTGCAGCAAGGCGGCCCACTGGGTGGCATCGTCTTCGCGGTACAGCACGCCCTTCAGCAACGGGACAACCAGGCTGGTGAGGTCGGGTTGAATCACGCCGGGGTTGGCCGCAGGCGCATCCTGCGTGGGGGTGAGACCTTCATGGGTCATGGCGGTAACTCCGGTGTCGGTCTTCAATTCAACGGGCCACCAGTTTGACCGGCGGCTTCCAGCCTTTGGCTCTGGCACGGCGGGCAAATTTTTTATCGTCAAACGTGGCCAGGCTGGTGCAGTGGCGGCTTGAGGCGTGGTATTTCAATGCAGCACAAGCCATGGGTTGATGACGGTCAAGCCAGCAGCTTCAAATGGACTGGTGTCTCGCGTCGCGACGATCAAGCCATTCGCCACAGAGATAGCGGCAATGTAGCCATCTGCAGGGGCAATAGCCTGCCCCTGCGCTCTTGCTCGGGCGCGCAGCAACGCATAGGCTTCAGAGGCGGTTTCGTCAAAAGGCAGGATTCGCCCCGCAAACAAAGGCAAGATGCGCTGCTCAAGACTGGTGTGCAGCGTGTCTTTTCGCTTACCGGGCGGCAGCGCTGCGATGCCAAAATGCAACTCGGCCAGGCTGATCGTTGACAAAAAAAGTGTTTCAACCAGTTGCGCGTCAATCCATGCCAACACGCCTGCATCACCACTCAGTTTCAGAGGCTCTGAAATGACATTGGTATCGAGAAGAATCATTCAAACCTCAACGGTTCGGTAGGCGACTTGTCGCGTTCGATCTCCAAATCAAAGCCCCCTGCCTGCTGGCCAATTTCAGCCAGCAAGGTGCCCAGCTTGATTCGGCCTTCAGGTCGCGCAACACTCTCAAGAATGGCACGGACTTCAGCCTCGGTGCTTCGACCTGCCATCGCGGCGCGCACACGCAAAGCGCGGTGCGTTTCCTCTGGCAAATTTCGGACGGTGATGGATGCCATTGATTCTCCATTCAGTTTATACAAGCAATGATTGCATTTTAATCATCATGCAATCACTCTACCAAGCAACCCCATCAATAAGTAGTCATGCTTGCCTGTGAAGCCACCCACGCCTCAACCCCGCACAAAAATCACCCGTGGCAGCCGGGCACGGCGAATGACCGGGCCACCCGCTTCATCTGCATCGTTCACGACCTGCCACGCCACCGTGTCCTGCACCGACTCATCGACCACCGAGTTTTCGGCTTCACTGGCCAGTTGCAGATAAGCCACCAACTCACCCAGACCCTGTTGCAGCGGGCGACTTTGCAGCAGCTGCGCCAGCGTCACCTGGGCCTGGGTTTGCAGCGACTGGCGGACATGCCCGACAAGTGCCGCCTTGTCCACCCGCACTTGCGAAAACAGGGCGTTGGCATCTACATCCTGATCCCCCGCCAGCAAGGCCACGCTGGTGAGCACAGTTTGCAATGGCGGCTGGTACAACGGGCGTTCCAGTGGCAGCTCTACGCCCGCGCCAATCTCGTCAATCTGGATGAAGTCCGGCACGCGCAATACAGCCGGGGCTAGGTCGCGTAGCGCCAAAGCCTTGCCTTCGATACCGTGCAAGATGTCCATGATGCGGCGGTTTTCCAGCCAGGCTTTGTCATCCAGAAAACGGCGTAACTGTTGCGACAGCTGCGCCACGGTGCGCTGGGCGTATTCACCGGCTTCCAGCCAGTCGTAGTGCACACGTTTCAGGCGCACATCGGGCTCCAGGGCGGACACCGGTGGCAAATCCAGCACCCGCGCCAGCAACGCGGTGAACTCTTCCTGGCGCGACTGCGACATCAAAAAATCCCAAAACGCGCGAAAGCTTTTGCCCTGGTCGGATTCGGCAATGGCATCACGCTCGCCCATGATGGCTTGCAACAGCTCACCCTTGGCCCCGTCCCACAGGGCGATGCGCTCGCGCACCGTGCGGTCCAGCGTGCGAAAGTTGTGCTCCACCTCCCGAAAATCCGCCAGCAGCTCTCGCGCCAGGCCGGTGAACTGCTGAAAGCGGTCTTTCAGTGCGGTGTCGTCCAGCAGGGCCATGTTGCCCTCTGCCACACGGGCGATTTGCGCGTCGATGGCATCGCGCTGTTTGTGCAGCTCGGCAATACGGGCTTGCGGGTTGGTCTCGCTGCCATCACTCATTTGTTTGAGCAGAGCAAACAGCGTCAGCAGGCGCGATTCAGTACCGACAAAGGATCGGTCTGACAAG
>JBGSRY010000131.1:0-5210 GCA_041737325.1 Rhodoferax sp.
AGCCTGCGCCTTTTGCGCGGCAGCGTCTTTCAGCTTGAACATGGCAAACGAGTCCACATTGAAGGTGTAGGCATTGCCCGTGCCGGGTGCAGCAGCGCAGGTGTAGTCCTTGCCTGGCACTTTGCCTGCGGCGGTGAACTCGCCCTTGGCCCAGTCACCCATGAACTGGAAGGCTGCTTTCTCTTGAATCACCATGGCCGTGGCCAGGTTCCAGTCGCGCCCAGGGGCTGCGGCATCGGTGTAGCCCTTGACCTTGCGGAAGGTTTCAAGCGACTTGGTCATGGTGGCGCTGGTCAGCGCTTTTTGATCCAGCTTGATCAACGCGTCGTTGTAAAACTTGGCCCCGCCCACGCCCAACACCACCGACTCAAAGGTGGTGAAGTCTTGCCAGTTCTGGCCGCCGTGCGCGACCGGAATCAAACCGGCTTTCTTGACTTTTTCAGCAGCGGCAAAAAATTCGTCCCAAGTCTTGGGTGCACCGTTGACACCGGCTTTTTTCAGCACAGCGTTGTTGGCCCACATCCAGTTGACACGGTGCACATTCACGGGGGCAGCAACGTAATTGCCTTTGTACTTCATGACATCAGCCACCACTTTGGGCAACAGACTGTCCCATTTTTCAGCTTTGGCTGTTGCATCCAGATTGGCCAACACACCCTCACTGGCCCACTCTTGAATGGCCGGGCCTTTGATTTGTGCCGCAGCGGGCGGGTTGCCAGCTACCACACGGCTTTTCAGCACCGTCATGGCGTTGTCGCCACCGCCACCGGCCACGGCAAAATCTTTCCAGGTGTTGCCCTTGGCTTGCATGATTTTCTTCAATTCGCCAACCGACTTGGCCTCGCCACCCGATGTCCACCAGTGCAGCACTTCCACTTCGCCAGCCAGCACGGTTGAGCCAGCTACCACCAAAGCCACAGCTGTGGCCAACTTGGAAAGTTTGATCATGTGATCTCCTGTTTGTCCACCGGGTTCGCCACACTGGGCTCCGGGGCGCGGGTTGTTTCGTGCAGACACCTTGTCACACGAATTAATTAATTGTTAATTAATTTTCAACCCGTCGCAATCAGGATTAACCCTATGCGTCACGCCAGTGACAGGCTGCCAGGTTTCAGGCCACCAGCGCCAGCGCGCCAAAATCACCGACCCGCTCACCCAAACCAGCACTGACCAGCTCACAGCCGTCGGTCAGAGCGGGCAGTTTGCCTTTAACCACCGCCTGCAAGCGTGGCAACAGGTAGGCCCGGTGATGCCAGTAAACACTGCCCCCCAAGCTGATGCGTTGCAGATCGAGCGTGGCAATCAGGTCGTACAGCATCCGGCCCATGACTTCACACAATTCATCAATTAAGGCTATAGCCCTTGTATCACCAGCATAAGCAGCTACAAAAAGTGTAGCGGCATCGGCATAACCCAAGGCTGCAAAACGCCGCGCAATGGCGTTGCCAGCCACCAGGCCTTCCACATCACCCACATTGCCGCAGCCGCACAAGGCATCCGCATTGCTGCTCACAAACAGGTGACCAGCATGCCCGGCATTGCCGTTTTTGCCGCGCAGCACATGGCCGTCCACACACAAGCCCGTGCCAATGCCGGTGCTCCAGGTCACATAGGCACAGTTGGCCATGGGCACACCGTTCACCTGCAACGCGCCCCAGCGCCGCTCGGCTTCAAGCACGCCAATGCCGTCGTTCTCGACCCGCACGTGTTTGAAGGCGGCACGCAACGGCGCTTCCAGCAAGGCCGTTTGCCAGTCATTGGGCAGGCCGCGTGCCTTGCCCGCCAAGCCGCCGCAGATGTTGGGTGCAGCCAATTCGACCAGCCCCTGGTTCAACACAAACGGGCCGCATGAGGACACACCCACGCGGGCAATGGCGTGCGTGGGCACGTCTGCCAAGGCGCAACTTTGGCCAATCAGCCGGATGATTTGCTGGCCCAGTGCGTCGTTCGCGCCACGGGTGGCGGTGGGTTCGGTCACCTTGCCACGGCTGCCTTGGGCATCCACGATGTTGACCGCCACCTTGGTGCCGCCAATGTCCACGCAGGCCACCGCTGCGCTGCCTGCAGGCAGGCGAAAACCGTCAGTTAATACATTTGAAGTCATGGTGTGTTTCAGAAGTTGGGGGGCGATGCAACAGGCATCATGCCCGACCGTAATCATCGCTCAGGCGCACGATGTCGTCCTCGCCCAGGTACGCGCCAAATTGCACCTCCACAATTTCCAGCGGATCCTTGGTCAGGTTGGCAAGCCGGTGCACTTGACCCAGCGCAATGTCGCAATGTTGCCCCTGTGTCAGGTCAAAAGTTTGCGCGTCCAGCGTCACACGCGCCGTGCCCTGCACCACCACCCAGTGCTCGGCGCGTTGGTAGTGTTTTTGCAGGCTGATCTGCTGCCCCGGCAGCACGCCAATGCGTTTGATTTTGTTGCCAGGCACTTCTGACACGGTTTCATACCAACCCCAAGGGCGCTGGGTACGTTTGAGAGGCGTTGTGGCTACGGGGGTGGGTTGCATCGTCTTGGCTGCAAAAGTTAAAGCAGCGATGCTATACCCTGAAGCGATAGCCGGTTACTGCAGGATTACCCCAATCCAAACGTCCAACCCAGGGCAAACCCGCACCAATAGACCCAACCCATCTGCCGCAATCAGCGCGGCAGATGCTGCTGCGTCCAGCGCACGATGTCGGCTGCGCCCATGGCCCCGGCTTGCCGCGCCACTTCACGCCCATTGACAAACAGCGCCAGCGTCGGGATGCTGCGAATTTGAAAGCGCGCCCCCAGGTTGGGCTCGGCCTCGGTGTCCACTTTGGCCAGCCGCACCCACGGCTCCAGCTGGCTGGCAGCCTGCGCAAACGCTGGTGCCATCTGGCGACACGGGCCACACCATGGAGCCCAAAAATCGACCAGCACCGGGATTTGGTTGCGCTGGATGTGGCGCTCAAAACTGGCCTCATCCAGCGACACCGGATGCGCGGTAAATAGCGGTTTGTGACAGCTGCCGCAATCGGGCTGGCTGCCCATATGGGCGCGCGCAATGCGGTTGGTGGTGTGGCAGTGGGGGCAGACAATATGCAGTGAATCGGTCATGGTGAAGCCTTTCTGCCATGGCACTTGATGCCAGCTGTGTCAATTGCAAGGGCTGCTCACAACAACCGTGACACTGCCGCAGCCACCATGCTCAGAATGATGGTGGTGGTCAGCGGAATGAAAAATTCCTTGCCAAACAACTTGAAGCGCAAGTCGCCCGGCAGCTTGCCAAAGCCGAGCTTTTGCAACCACGGCGTGAAGCCGTTGATCAGGATCAGCGCCAGCAACACCACAATCAACCAACGAAACATGGTGCGGCCTTAAAGGGTGTGGGTCTTGTCACCATGCTCAAAGCCCAGGGCTTGCCAAGGCTCACCCTTGTAGAAACCGATGACCTTGAAAAGCTCGCCCATTTCGTGCTCCATGATGAGTTTTTGTGCCATCACACGCACCGGTTGGCTGGCCGCTTGCAAGTGCTCCAGAAAACCGCAATTGATTAAAAATCGGGCCTGGTTGCAGTAGCCCAGCACGTCCAGCCCGGCCTCATTGCCCGCCAGCGCCACGCCCGTGAAATTAACATGGGCCGTGATGTCTTTTTGGCCAATGCGGCTCAACGGGTCGTCGTCAAGCTGATGCGCCTGGTGGCACATCACCGTGCCCATGTGGCGCTGCGGGTGGTAGTACTCGGCTTCAGGGAAACCGTAGTCCATTAAAAACACCGCACCGGCTGTCAATTTTTCACCCAGCGTGCGCACGAATGATTCACCTTGCAGGTGCAGCTCGGTGAGGTAATCATGGTCACCCGCAACTTCCAGCGGTGGGCGCAAATCGGTGGCACGGTCTTGCCAGACAAAGGCAATGTCAGGCGCAGCCGTGTCCACCACCACGCCGCGTTCATGCCAGCGGCCAGCCACCCGTGCCAGCAGTTTCACCGGCATGGCATCCAGCACTTCATTGCCTAGTACCACGCCGCGCATCGCAGCGGGCAGCGCGTCTACCCAACGCACCTGGTCACCAAACTCGGCCAACGTGGCCTGCTGGCGCGCGCGCAGGCTGCTTGAAATGTCCACAATGGTGTAGCGTGGCAGGGCGACACCCTGCGCCTTGAACGCCTGCAATACCTGCAGCGCCAGCGCACCAGAGCCGGCACCAAATTCCCACACCTCGTCAGTGCCTGAGACTTGCAGCGCCTGCATCACCTGCCGCGCCAGCGTCCAACCAAACAGCGGCGTGATCTCGGGCGATGTGACAAAGTCGCTGCCTGCCACCTTGATGCCGTCTTGCACGGTGTACGGCAGGCTCCCAAATTTGGCGCTGCCATGGGCGTAATAACCCAGGCCTGGGGTGTACAGCGCGTGGTTCATGAAGGTGTCAAAACCGATCCAGCCACCCGCCTGGAAGATGGCCTGTGCCAGATGCTGCGACAGCTCGGTCGTTAAACTAGGTTGCATTGTCATAGTCAGGAATTGTCCCCGAATGTCATCCGCCCCTTCTTCACATGGTGTCGCAGCCGCAGCCAGCACCGAACCTGCCGTGGCGCATCAACCCACGGTACTGGTCACCGGTGCGGCCAAACGCCTGGGGCGCGAGATTGCGCTGACGCTGGCGCGCGCGGGCTGGCGGGTTGCCGTGCACTACCGCGACTCGGTTCACGATGCTCGTAAAACTGCAGCAGAATGCGCACGTTTATCGGGGGCTAGCGCCTCATTTCGCGCCAATCTTGGAAATGAAACGGCGGTGCGCAACCTGCTGCCCAGTGTGATTGAAAAGCTGGGTTATGTGGATGCCGTGGTCAACAGTGCCTCAACCTTTGAACATGACACACCCGACACCTTCACGTTTGCAGCCATGGACAAGCACCTGCGCGCCAACGCCGGGGCCGCCATTTTGCTCAGCCAGGCGCTGCACACCCATTTGCAAACACGCGCTGGTGCGTTGGGCGTGGTGGTCAACCTGCTGGATCAAAAGCTCTGGAACCCCAACCCCGACTTTGTCAGCTACACCCTGTCCAAAGCCGCCCTGGAGTCGGCCAACACCATGCTGGCGCTGGCACTGGCCCCGCACGTGCGGGTGGTGGGGGTAGCACCCGGTTTAACGCTCACCAGCCACATGTTGACCCCGGAAAAATTCGCGGCGTTGCACAAACTCTCGCCCCTTGGCCATTCGTCCAGCCCGGCCGATGTGG
>JBGSRY010000592.1:0-4168 GCA_041737325.1 Rhodoferax sp.
GGATCAGGTCAGTCTGGAGGTGGCGCAGGGTGAATTTTTTGGGTTACTGGGCCCCAATGGTGCGGGTAAAACCACGCTGATCAGCATTTTGGCGGGCTTGACCCAGGCTACTGCGGGCCGTGTCAGTGTCTTGGGGCACGACGTACAAACCGATTTTGCTGCCGCCCGTCGTGCCTTGGGTGTGGTGCCGCAAGAGCTGGTGTTTGACCCGTTTTTCAAGGTCCGTGAAGCGCTGGTGTTTCAGTCCGGTTATTTCGGTGTGCGCCACAACGAGGCCTGGATTGATGAGCTGCTGGAAAGCCTGGGCCTGGCAGACAAAGCCCAGGCCAACATGCGCGCGCTGTCGGGCGGCATGAAACGCCGGGTGCTGGTGGCGCTGGCTCTGGTGCACAAACCACCGGTGATTGTGCTGGACGAACCGACGGCGGGCGTGGACGTGGAACTGCGCCAGACCTTGTGGCATTTCATTGCTGGCCTGAACAAACAGGGGCACACCGTGCTGTTGACCACGCACTACCTGGAAGAAGCGCAGGCCTTGTGCAGCCGCATTGCCATGCTGAAAACTGGCCGTGTGGTGGCCTTGGACAGCACCAGTGCCTTGCTCAGCTCGGCCACTGGCAACGTGTTGCGTTGCACGGTGGATGGTGAACTGCCCGATGCGCTGGCGCGCCAGGCGCGAGTGACGGGCCGCGTGGTGCAGCTGCCTGCGGTCGATGCGTTGGCGGTAGAGCACCATTTGACCCAGCTGCGGCAAGCGGGGCTGACGGTGGGCGACATTGAAATCCGTCGCCCGGATCTGGAAGACGTGTTCTTGCAGGTGATGCGCCAGCACCCGGGGCGAGATGAGCGGAGTGTGGCATGACCGGCTGGCACATGTTGCTTTACAAAGAAGTGTTGCGCTTTGTGCGTGTGGCCGCGCAAACCATCACCGGGCCGATTCTGACGGCACTGCTGTATTTACTGGTGTTTGGCCAGGCGCTGGAGTCGCACGTCAAGGTCTATACCGACGTGAGTTACACCGCCTTTTTGGTGCCCGGGCTGGCCATGATGAGCTTGCTGCAAAACGCCTTTGCCAACAGCTCCTCGTCGCTGGTGGCCAGCAAGGTGATGGGCAACCTGGTGTTTTTGCTGCTCACGCCGCTGTCGGCCTGGCACTGGCTGGTGGCCTATGTGGGGGCCGCGTTGGTGCGCGGACTGGTGGTGGGGTTTGGGGTACTGGGGGTGTCGCTGGTGTTCGCCGTGCCGCCGCTGGCACAGCCGCTGTGGGCACTGGTGTTTGCCCTGCTAGGGGCCACGTTGATGGGGGCACTGGGGGTGGTGGCCGGGCTGTGGTCTGAAAAATTTGACCAAATGGCCGCATTCCAGAATTTTGTTGTCATGCCGATGACGTTTTTGAGTGGTGTGTTTTACTCCATCCATTCGTTGCCCCCGTTCTGGCAAACCGTGAGCCACTTCAACCCCTTCTTCTACATGATTGATGGCTTTCGCTATGGCTTTTTTGGCATCAGCGACATCTCACCCTGGCTCAGCCTGGCACTGGTGGCCAGCGCCACGCTGGGAGTGGTGCTGTGGGCCTACCTGTTGCTGCGCAGCGGGTACAAAATCAGGACTTGAACAGAAAATTTAATCAGTTGGGGTCAGAGCTAAAGATCTGACCCACAAAGTAATATGAATGCCGATCAAATCAAACAACTCATCCAGGCCCACCTGGACTGTGCCCATATCACCCTTGAAGGCGATGGCCGCCATTGGTTCACCACCATTGTGTCGGCGGAATTTGAGGGCAAACGTGCCATTGCACGCCACCAGCAGGTCTATGCCACCTTGGGCGACAAGATGAAAACTGACGAGATTCATGCCTTGTCGATCAAAGCCTTTACCCCGGCCGAGTGGGCCGCACAACCGGTCTGAGCCATGGATAAATTATTGATTCGCGGTGGCCGCCCGCTGCACGGCATGGTCCCCATTTCAGGGGCCAAAAATGCCGCTTTGCCCGAGCTGTGCGCGGCCTTGTTGAGCGCAGAGCCGGTCACGCTGACGAATGTACCGCGCCTGCAAGACGTGGCCACCATGCTCAAATTGATTCGCAACATGGGTGTCAGCGCCGAACGGCAAGACGATGGTACGGTGCACCTGGATGCCATTGGTTTGAACCACACCGAAGCGCCGTACGAGTTGGTCAAAACCATGCGCGCCTCGGTGTTGGCGCTGGGGCCCTTGCTGGCGCGCTTTGGCCATGCCAAGGTGTCCTTGCCGGGGGGGTGCGCCATTGGCTCGCGCCCGGTAGACCAGCACATCAAGGGGCTGATGGCGATGGGGGCCGAGATTGCGGTGGAGCACGGCTACATGGTGGCCAGGTTGTCCGCTGGGCGGTGTCGCTTGCACGGTGCGCGCATTGCCACCGACATGGTGACGGTGACCGGGACCGAGAATTTTTTGATGGCAGCCACGCTGGCCGAAGGCGAAACCATTCTGGAAAACGCCGCGCAAGAGCCCGAGATTGCGGATCTGGCCGAGATGCTGATCAAGATGGGTGCCAACATTGAAGGCCATGGCAGCAGCCGCATCCGCATACAGGGGGTGGAGCGTCTGCACGGCTGCAGTCACCAGGTGGTGGCCGACCGCATCGAAGCGGGCACGTTTTTGTGTGCGGTGGCGGCCACGGGCGGTGATGTGCTGGTGCGGCATGGTCGCATCGACCACCTTGAAGCGGTGGTTGAAAAACTGCGTGATGCGGGCGTGACGGTGACCAAAGAGCCCGACGGTATTCGCGTCTGCTCGGGCGGCGCAGCGGGCTTGAAAGCGCAGAGTTTTCGCACCACCGAATACCCGGGTTTCCCGACCGACATGCAGGCCCAATTCATGGCGCTGAATGCGGTGGCGCAAGGCACCTCCAAGGTGACCGAGACCATTTTTGAGAACCGCTTCATGCACGTCAACGAGTTGGTGCGCCTGGGGGGCAACATCCAGATCGACGGCAAGGTGGCCCTGGTTGAAGGCGTGCCGCAACTCTCGGGCGCAACGGTGATGGCCACCGATTTGCGTGCCTCGGCCAGTCTGGTGCTGGCTGGTCTGGTGGCTGAGGGCGAGACCTTGATCGACCGCATCTACCATCTGGACCGGGGCTATGACCAGATGGAGACCAAGCTGCGCGCGTTGGGGGCTGACATTGAACGCGTCAGGTAGGCCGGGTGTTGACCCTAAAATACTAACTATTTAGTAGCTGCACACGCATATTCCATAAGGGCTAGAGGCAAAAATGATCACTATTGCACTGTCCAAAGGACGGATTTTTGAAGAAACCCTGCCGCTGCTCAAAGCGGCCGGTATCGAGGTGCTGGAAGACCCCGAAAAATCGCGCAAGCTGATCCTTGCCACCAACCAGCCTGACGTGCGCGTGTTGGTGGTGCGCGCCACTGATGTGCCCACCTACGTGCAGTACGGCGGGGCTGACATGGGCATCACCGGCAAAGACACCCTGCTGGAGCACGGCAGCCAGGGCTTGTACCAGCCGCTGGACCTGCAAATTGCCAAGTGCCGCATCAGCGTGGCGGTGCGCTCGGATTTTGATTACCAAAGCGCCGTCAAAAAAGGCTCGCGCCTGACCGTGGCCACCAAGTACGTCGAAATCTCACGCGAATTTTTTGCCAGCAAAGGCGTGCACGTGGACTTGATCAAACTCTACGGCAGCATGGAACTGGCCCCCCTGGTCGGCATGGCCGATGCAATCGTCGACCTGGTGTCCACCGGCAACACGCTCAAAGCCAACCACCTGGTGGAGGTGGAACACATCATGGACATCAGTTCGCGCCTGGTGGTGAACCAGGCCGCGTTGAAGCTGAACCAGGCCCCGATTCGCCGCATCATTGACGCGTTTGAAGCCGCCATAGGTTGATCCCATGGCGTTTGCGTACCCCCGGACACTGGTGTGCACATGAATCCCACGCCACCCGCACCCAGCCACCGTCTGCCGCTGCAAGGCCTGCGGGTGGTGGAGTTCACCCACATGGTGATGGGCCCTACCTGTGGCATGGTGCTGGCCGCCGCCTACGTGGCCGGCGTCTCGCGCGCTTTCACCATCGGCGGCGCTCAAGCCGTGGCGGCACTGGCGTACGGAACACAAACCGTGCCCAAGGTTGACAAGATCACCGGCCCGGGCAACGCCTAT
>JBGSRY010000599.1:0-7157 GCA_041737325.1 Rhodoferax sp.
GTTGTCGATGCCCTCCCGCTTGGCAATTTCGGTCATGGTGCTGGCCTTACCAGACCCCAGCATCGCCAGCCACTTGTGGCCCCTAGCCAAGGCCAGTTGCAACGAAGTCGCCGCCGTATCCCACGGTCTGGGTAGACCGGGTTCACCGTTGGGCAGCGTCACCTGCTTGCGCCCAGCACGCCGTTTGAACTGGATGGGGACCGACAGGGTCAACCTACCGTCGCTCGAATGGATGACTTCTGGCTCGCCCGTTTTGTGGATGCGCACCTCATTCATGCGATTGCCTCTTCAGGTTTTTTGCTTGCAGGATCAGCCTGCAGTTCCCGAATCAGTTGTTCAATACCGTTCGCCCGCAGCCTCACCTCAAGGTCATTCGCCGACACAATCACCTTCTCGACCAGCATCTTCACAATGCGAGTCTGCTCTGCCGGGAAAAGCTGGTCCCAGATCACGTCCAAGCGCGTCATGGCCACGGTGACTGTTGCCTCGTCCAAAGTTGGGTCCAATTTGATTGCTTGTGGCACCAGGTCGCTCAGCAAGTTTGGTGCGCGCAGGATGTTTCGCAACTGCTCGAGCACAGCCGATTCCAACTCAGCCGCTGGCATGCGTGGCAATCCGGACGCACCGGCATGCTCTTTGATGTCGCGCATGGGCAAGTAATAACGGTACCGCTTTCCGGTGGTCTTCTTGGTGCTGTGCCAAGGTGTCAATGCCCGACCATCATGGCCAAAAACGATACCTTTGAGAAGGAACGGCGTTGTCGCCCGTGTAGCATTGCCGCGCGAACGTCCATTGGTGGCCAAGATGGCGTGCACGTTGTCCCAAACAGTCTGATCGACGATCGGCAGGTGTTCGGCTTTGTACCACTGCTCCTTGTGGCGAAGTTCGCCCAGGTAGGTTCGGTTGCCCAGAAGCTTATAGACCAAACCCTTGTCAATCGGCTTTCCATCACGAACCTTGCCGTCCTGTGTGGTCCATGCTTTTGATGTGACGCCATCAAGTCTGAGTTCTTTCACCAATTTGGTACTGGACCCCAGCTCAACAAACCGCGTGAAGATGTGGTGGATCAATTTGGCCTCTTGTGGATTAGGTGGATGATCTGCTGATGCAAACCGTGTTGAAACATTCGTGAAGTCGTCGTGGCTTTCAATAGGTGGATTTGGCGATGAACACTGAACGCATTTGGCGTGCCCGGGAGTTCGCGACGGTTGCTCACCAAACTCAAACGCGCAAATACAACGGCAGGCCCTATATTGAGCATCCACTCGCAGTGGCCAGGATGGTGGCGCGATTCGACCACGATGAAGATATGATCATTGCGGCACTCTTGCATGACACGGTGGAAGACACTTCGGTCACCATAAGCGACATCGAGTGTGCTTTTGGTACTGGTGTTGCTGCCTTGGTCAGTGACCTGACTGATGTGAGCCGCCCAGCCGACGGCAACAGAGTGACCAGAAAGCAGAAAGATTTGCTTCATACCGCAGCCGCGCAACCGAGAGCCAAAACGGTCAAGCTCATGGATTTGGTGCACAACTCAGTATCTATCGTCGGCCACGACAGAGGTTTTGCTGCTGTGTTCCTGGATGAAATGGCGAAGATGCTTGATGTCTTGCAGAATACATCTGATCCAAAAGCGTGGGTACTGGCACAGCGGATTTACATCAGGGCACGCTTTCGCATGCATGCCACCCGCAATTTGCCCTAAAAATCTCAACGGTGTCGTAAATTTAGACGGCACTACTTAAAGTGATGCTTGCGAAGCGGCCTTCTGCAGACGATTTGAGGACTCCGTGGCTTGTGAAAGAAGTTGTTCCCAATCGTCTGGCGGATGGCCGCTTTCCAGCATCTTGCGAAATACACGATAGGCATCGTCGCCACTTTCATAGGCACGCTTAGTGTCCTCGTCGTTCACCCATGCGAAGACGATCACCTTGCTTTTTGCGTGGTACCGGAAAAAAAGCCGGTACTGTTGAAAGAACTTGGCTCGAAACCAATGCTTGTGATCTTCACCGAGCGTGCTGCCCTGTCGATATTCGGCACGGGCCGGGTCCTGTGGAATCACTTCAAATGCCAGTTTGGCAATGGCAGCCAAACGTTTAGTGGCATTTTTTTTGACAAAGTTGATGCCGTCTTTTTGCCGAAAAGCCTCGACCTGTTGGCTCAACTGCTCAAGCTGATCAAGAAATAAGGGGTGCGCAAAGATTGTCCAGCCGTTAACGACCAGGGAAGCTAGTGTGGTTCGGCTCATTCATCGTCTGCCGACAATGCCGCGTCAAGATCTACATCCACATTGCCGACGAGGCTCTGGATGCGCTGGACCAGTCCGGTATGGATGGCGGCAAGTCGCTCAGGATGCGCTGTCATGTCGCTGGCCAAAAAGTACAAGAAGTGCCCTAACACCGGGTCTTCGGTTGACGGCACTGCCGCACGCGTCAGCACGACATCACCGTCGGGGCGGATAGTGAAGCGAATTTTGTCCCGTTTCCCCAGTCGCAAGGCACGGCGAACAGTCTCTGGCACCGTAGTTTGGTATCGCTCAGTGAGCGTGGATTCGGTTTCAAGAACGGCGGGCATGGTGCTTTCCTTTGCTCTGGATAGATAAGCCGCATGGTAATGCATTTGCATTGTCATGTCAATCTGAACACTATCGTGGACCTGTGACGGACATGCGGACGGCGGTTCAATTGTGGAATACGGATTTGAACTGCGGTAAACATCTTTCGCCCCATGCGTCCATCAGCCTCTGATAGACTGCCAGCCAAGTTGGAGGTTTCCGCAGTTCTTCGCAGCAGCCATTGTCAGCTAAAACGAGCCCAGTTCGCTGGGTTTGAGAGGGGGTGCGGCCCCACCACCATAAAGAAAAAGCCCAACTGTTATCAGTTGGGCTTTTTCTTTATGAAAATCGGTTGACGTCGCAGAGCCGACAGGTCGTTGTGCTTGATCAGCTGCTGCAAATAGTTCAGGTTACGCTGCATACCGCGTTCGTAGGGGTTGTCACCACCAAAATGGAGGGCAGCATACCGATAGACTTGGGCAAAGTCTTGTTCGAGTCGCGGGGCCACCACCTGGGCATAAAAAACGGGTGTTTTGCGTAACAGATCGAATGTATCGGTATACAGCGTGGGGGAGCCATCCGGTGCAGCGGCCATAGCGCCAGCTTGGGCCAACTGCATTTCCTGGTAGAGCAAATCACGACAGTTCTCAAGGTAATAGCGGCCAGAGAGTTGGCTCATCAAATCTGCAGTACCCAGCATGTGTGCCACGGTTAACTGCTCGGTCGGTAGATGCTTCAAAGTCTCCGTGATGGGGCGGTTCAGTGCGGTGGCAAAAATCAGTTCGGCCTGCCCGGCATGGCTGGCAAAAGCGCCGTTGGTCAAGTAATTTCGCATCCAGTCCACGCCGCGCTGCTCGTGCGTTGTGAGCAATTGGACACCATGCAGATGAGATTCGTTGCGGTGTCGAAACAAACCAACATCATGAAACAAGGCCAGCAAAATGGCGACGCTGCATTGTGTTGCACCAAGTGGCTTGATGGCCTGATGTGCGCGTTCGTAGCCATCCAACAGGCGCGCCATAAGCAGCGTGGTATCGAGAAAATGCGACAGGTTGTGGTATGGCATGTCACAGGCAAGCAAGTCGGGGTGATGCCCGGCACAAATGACTTGCATATCCTTGAAGCCTTGTCGTATGGGGTGCTCGTTGAAGTCAGGATGGTGTGCGCGCATCATGCTGCAAACGGCGCTGGCAACAGCATCAGGGTCTGACACGTTGACTGTGCCAGTGACATCGCAGAGGAACCTGTCAACGGTCATGACGAGGCGGATGTTTGCATACCCAATTGCAAAATCACATGGTGATTAAGTCGTTCTTGTATGGCAGATGCCGACACAAAACCCTGAATGTCTGAGCCCACTTCGGCTGTGTGCTGCAAAACCGGCTGCCTGATGCGGTGGCCTTTGCTGTCGAGAACGATGGCCACATCGGGCTGGTTGGGTTGAGGGCTGCGCCGCAACACCACCGCTACCTCAGCACTGGCCAGTTGCACAAACGTGCCCGGCGGGCACAGTCCCACAATGTGCAGCAGCGCATGACCCACCGGGTTGTCATGCATGTTGTTGCCATGAAGAATGCTTTGGGCGGACTCTGCGGCGCTGCGCCCTTCGCGCGATTGACGTGGGCTGATCATGGCAGCGTAGCGGTCTACCACATGCAGTACATGGGCCAGGCGATACGCAGGCAACAGGCTAGGCAAGTCCTGTTGTGGCCATGTTTCTTGATGATGCAGGCTCACGGTATCGAGCCAGAGTTCGTTCTGAATGCCAAGCTGGCTCAGCAGCGTGGCACTCAGGTCGGCGTGGGCGGCAATGGTGGTCTGTTGTGGCCCGCTGGGTTTGTCTAATTGTGTGGCGAGTTCATCTTGCAGCGCTGTCATGGAAATGTTCATGGTCAGGGCAGCGCGCACCAGGCTGTTGCGCTCGTTTGGCGGCAAGGAAAATCCGGACACCAGCAGCTGGCATAACACGGCACACATCAACGCATGTGACGTGCTGTAGCCAGCGCGTGACTGGGTGGCAAGCTGGAACAGCAGGTACAGCGCCAAGTCGGTGTTGCGTTGTGTCAGGTCTTGCATCCAGCGGTCGTACTGGTAAAGGCGGGTTTCAAACTCCGTGACACTGTCTGGATGCCGCAACAGGATCGCCAGGCCCGACTCCAGATCAGACCACTGACCCAGCAGGTCTTCGTATTCGTCTTCGGTTTGCAGGGCGGCGATCATGCAGCGGGGTCAGTTGCGGTAATTGTCAAAGCTCAGTGGCATTTCTGGAAATTCTTTGCGGATCAAGGCTTGTGCCGCTTGCAGGTCGTCGATGTCTTTGCCGGTCACGCGCAATTTGCCATCTTGAATCGCGGCTTGCACCTTGATCTTGCTGTCCTTGATGCTGCGCTGGATTTTTTTGGCCAGTTCGGTCTCAATGCCATCGCGTACCTTGATGACGATTTTGACCTTGTCACCACCAATTTTTTGCACCTCACCTTTGTCCAAAAAACGCACATCCACATTTTGCTTGGTGAGCTTGTTGCGCAGCACGTCTTCGATCTGGCTGAGCTGAAAATCAGCGTTGCCCGTCAGGGTCATGTCTTTGTCTTTGAGCTCAATCGCAGCGGGTGTGCCCTTGAAGTCAAAGCGGGTTGAAATTTCTTTGCTGGTGTTTTCGACGGCGTGCTTCACGTCCACCATCTTGGCTTCGCAAACGGTATCAAAAGAGGGCATAAGGGTTCTCGCTAAATGTTCGACAATCCCGCCATGTTAGTCCAGAACAACGTGCCGCTACAGGCCCTTAACACCTTTCACATCATGGCCCGCGCCCACGCTTTGGTGCGCATTTCCAACCAAGCCGACATCGAGTCGCTGTTGGCTGATTCTGATTGGGCCGCACAACCCAAATTGGTGCTGGGGGGGGGCAGCAACATTGTGCTCACCGGCGATGTCAAGCCGCTGGTGCTTAAAGTTGAAATCAAAGGTTGCAAGCTGGTGCGTGAAACCGCCAAGGACTTCATTGTGGAAGCCGGTGCGGGTGAAAACTGGCATGGATTTGTGGCCTGGACGCTGGCGCAAGGCTACCCCGGCCTGGAAAACATGGCGTTGATTCCGGGCACGGTGGGGGCTGCGCCGGTGCAAAACATCGGTGCCTATGGCGTAGAGCTGCAAGACCGCTTTGATTCCCTGGATGCGATTGACCTGGAGACTGGCAAAGTATTCGCCTTGAACGCCGCGCAATGTGCCTTTGGTTACCGCGACTCTATTTTTAAGCATAGCAGTGAGTCCAGTACAGAAGAGGGCTACAAGGCCATTGGACTTAAAAGCAGGGCGCTGATTTTGCGCGTGCGTTTGGCCTTGCCCAAGCGCTGGATGCCGGTCCTGGGTTATACCGATATCGACAAAAAAATGGTCGAGCATGCTTGCACCCAACCTACGGCGCAGCAAGTGTTTGATTGGGTGTGCGAGATTCGCCGCGCCAAGTTACCCCACCCTGATGTGATTGGCAATGCCGGCAGTTTTTTCAAAAACCCGACGGTGACCGCCGAACAGTGTGAGGACATCATTGCGCGCGACCCCAAGCTGGTGCATTACGTGCTGGCAGATGGCACGGTCAAGCTGGCGGCGGGCTGGCTGATTGATGCCTGTGGTTGGCGCGGCAAATCCGTCGGTCAGGCCGGGGTATATGAAAAACAAGCCCTGGTGCTGGTCAATCGCGGTGCGGTGGCTGGCACAGATGGGGCTACCGGAGGCGAGGTCATGACGCTGGCCAAGGCCATTCAGACCAGTGTCTATGAACGCTTTGGCATTTTGCTGGAGATCGAGCCGGTGGTGTGGTAACAGGTAAGCCCGGGCCTGGTGGGGATAACGCAAACAGGTGCATCATCGCGCCATGAAAAAAATCTTTGTTTTAGGCGGCACCGGCTTCGTTGGTGCCCATGTGTGTGAAAAACTGGTGCGCCAGGGCTGGCACGTGACGGTGCCGACACGGCGCAGAGCCAACGCCAGCGCGGTGCAACACTTGCCCGGGCTGACTGTGTTAGAGGTCAATGTCCATGACGAAGCCGCCTTGGCACAAGCGGTGGCGGGTCACGACGCAGTGGTCAACTTGGTGGCCATTTTGCACGGTGACCAGGCCACCTTCGAGCATGTGCACGTGGCCTTGCCGCAAAAGCTGGCGCGGGCTTGCCTGCAGCATCACGTGGCGCAGGTGGTGCAGGTGAGTGCGTTGGGCGCAGACGCGTTACAGCCGGCCAAGTTGCCATCCCTGTACTTGCGCACCAAAAGCGAGGGCGAAGCGGTGCTGCTGCAGGCGGCCCAAGGTGGCAGTGCAGGGGCGGGGGCAGACCAGGGGTTTGACCTGAGCATCTTGCGTCCGAGTGTGATTTTTGGTGCCCAGGACAAGTTTTTAAATCTGTTTGCCAAGCTGCAAAAGTTGTTGCCCGTGATGCCACTGGCCGGTGCGGCAGCGCGCTTTCAGCCGGTCTGGGTGGAAGACGTAGCCAGCGCCGTGGTGGCTTGCTTGCGCGCTGATGTGGGGCTGCCGTCGCCGCGCACCATCGAAGTGGCCGGGCCGCAGGTGTTCACGCTCAAACAACTGGTGCAATTGGCGGCACAG
>JBGSRY010000600.1:0-3925 GCA_041737325.1 Rhodoferax sp.
GGCGGCTGGCTGGCATAAGCCGCTCGGTCACCCACCTGCAAGTGCGTGACTCCCGCACCCACGGCCTCCACCACCCCGGCGGCTTCCATGCCCAGGGTTTGCGGCAGGCTCATGGGGTACAACCCACTGCGCTGGTACACGTCAATGAAGTTCAGCCCCACAGCGTGGTGCCGGATGCGAATCTCGCCCGGGCCGGGTTCGCCTAC
Source organism: Rhodoferax sp. (assembly GCA_041737325.1). Classification (GTDB taxonomy): domain Bacteria; phylum Pseudomonadota; class Gammaproteobacteria; order Burkholderiales; family Burkholderiaceae_C; genus Rhodoferax. Next base: position 207 of record JBGSRY010000600.1, read on the forward strand.
CGCCACGGTCACCAGCTTGAGTTGCTCGGGGCCACCGTGCTGGTCAATGCGGATGGCGCGTGAAAATTGTGCAGTCATGATGGGTCACTCTCAAAAAAAGAACAAATCTTGCCACGCAAGTCAAATCCATGCCCCGGGCTGATGAACACAGGCCTGTCACGGGCATGTCTTTCCTGCCAAAATGCGAACCAACCCGAGCTCACCGCCTTATTTTGAACCCGATCCCACTCCACGCCCTTCATGACCAAGCCCATCGTTTGATGGCCTTGCTGGCCGTACTGTGCATGGTGGGTTGGGGCCAGGCGCAAACACCGGTGGCTGCGGCATCGCCGGTGCTCAAGCTGCACATCGTGGGCGGGCTGAGTGGCCTCAACCAATACACCCAGCAAGAAGAGCCGTTCTGGAGCCATGAACTGGCACGCCTGAGCGCCGGTAAATACAGCGCTGACATTGTGCCGTTTGACCGTGCCGGGGTTTCTGGCCCTGACATGTTGCGGCTGATGCAACTGGGGGTCATGCCCTTTGGCACCATGTTGATCAGTGCCCTGGGGCAATCCTACCCGCCCTATGCAGCCATTGACCTGGCCGGGCTCAACCCCGACCTGGCCAGCCTGAAAAAAAGCGTGGCCGCCTTTCTGCCCTTTCTGGAGCATGAACTGCGCGTGCGCCACAACATCCAGATGCTGGCGCTCTACACCTACCCGGCCCAGGTGATCTTTTGCCAACAGCCTTTTGCCAAGTTGACGGACCTGGCCGGGCGGCATATCCGGGTCTCGTCTGTGACCCAGTCCGACTTTGTCACCGCCCTGCAGGCCATCCCGGTGCGCACCGGTTTTGGTCAGATCATGGCCAACATGCAATCGGGCAACACCAATTGCGCCATCACCGGCACCCAATCGGGCAACATGCTGGGCTTATCCCGCATCACCAGCCACATCCACACGCTGCCCATCACTTGGGGTCTGGCGGTGTTTGCTGCCAACAAAAATGCCTGGGATGCCCTGCCGCCCGACCTCAAAGCCCTGCTCGGGCGCGAGCTGCCCCGGCTTGAAGCCAGCATCTGGCGCGCCAGCGAACTCGAAACCGCCCAAGGCATGGCCTGCAACACCGGCAGCGCCGCTTGCAGCGGGGGCAACAAGGGCAAGATGGTGCAAGTGGTACACAGCGCCAGCGACGATCAACTGCGCCAGCAGGTGCTGCGCAGCACGGTGCTACCCGGCTGGCTGGCACGTTGCGGTGCAGCCTGCGCCAGTGTCTGGAACCAGACCCTGGCCGCCAGCCTGAACCCGCCGCTGCAGGTCAAACCATGAACCTGCTCAAAACCCGGCAGATTCAATGGATTGTTCTGACGGTGGTGGTGTTTTTGCTGGCCATTGCCGCAGCGGCCAGCAGCCTGATATGGGAAGAACGCCGCGGCGCGCTGCACAACAGCGCAACCCAGTCCAGCCGTTTTGTCGCCGGGGCAGTAGCCGCCCTGAACCGCACCTTGCTGGGCGTGGACGTGCTGCTGGCCAGCCTGGATGAATCGCTGGACCTGAGCCAACAACACCTTGACACCCTGGATACCACCAGCGCCAGCCACCTGTTGCGCACCATCGTCGGGCGTAACCTGCTGCTGCGTCGCCTGGTGCTGCTGAATGACCAGTCACAGGTGCTGGCTTCATCCAGCCTGGAACCTTTTTCCCCCCCACCGGCTGATTTTTTACCCCGGGTACTGAACCCGCAAGTCTCGGCCCTGATGATCAGCCCACCGATGCGCGATAGCGGCAGCGCCGAACACGTGCTGTTTCTGGCACGCCACCTCAAGCTGGCCGACGGCACACGTGTGGTGGCACTGGCCGAAGTGCTGGTGACGCAGCTCAATACCATCATGGTGCAAGGCGCAGACATCAGCGGGCTTGAAGTGACCCTGGAGCACCACAATGGCCTGCTGCTGGCCAGCTTGCCCGCACACGACAAATTGCTGGGCAGCGTGCTGCCCAACGCCTTGCCGTCGGGCCTGGTGGGCACGCAAACCCTGGCCGCCCGGCTGACGGGTCAGCCCGCCCTGGTGAGCACCCAATCGATCTTGTACGACGACGTGCTGATTGCCGCCAGCATTCCGGTTGAAGCCGCGCTGGCACCCTGGCAAGCCGAGCGCAAGTTCATCAGCTTGGTGGCGCTGGTGTTTGCCGCCATGGTGGTGGCCGCCGGTGTATTTTCAGCCCGCTACCTGGCGCACATGGCACGGGCGCGCCAGACCATCCAGCACTCCAAAGCTGAAATCGAGAAGCTGGCGTTTTATGACCACCTCACCAACCTGCCCAACCGCCTGCTGCTGGTAGACCGCATCAGCCACGCCCTGCTGAACAGCCAGCGCAAGCAGGTGTACGGCGTGTTGCTGTTTCTCGATCTGGACAACTTCAAAGCCATCAACGACACCCTGGGGCACGACGTGGGCGACCAGTTGCTCAAGCAAGTGGCCTTGCGCCTTGGTGCCAACGTACGCGCCCACGACACCGTGGCACGCCTGGGTGGCGACGAATTTGTGGTGTTGCTGGAAGACTTGTCCAAAAATCCCATCGAGGCCGCCGAACTGGGCAAACGCATCGGCAAGAACCTGGCCCTGCAACTGTCCCTGCCCTATACCTTGGCCGGTCAAAGCCACAAAAGCAGCGCCAGCATTGGTGCCACGCTGTTTGGGGTCGAGTCCGCTGGGGCCGCAGAGCTGCTGAAACAGGCCGACATTGCGATGTACCGCGCCAAAGGCCAGGGTCGCAACGACCTGTGCTTTTTTGACCCGCAAATGCAGGCCGACATCAGCGCCCACGCCGCGCTTGAAGCCGATCTGGAACAAGCCCTGGCGCAGCAACAGTTTGTGCTGTTTTACCAACCCCAGGTGACGGCACAGAGCCAAGTGATGGGGGCTGAGGTGCTGATCCGCTGGCAGCACCCAACGCGCGGCATGGTGCCGCCGGTGCAATTCATCCCGGTGGCCGAAGAAAGTGATGTGATCAACCGCATCGGCCTGTGGGTGCTGCAAACCGCTTGCCAGCAATTGCACCAGTGGCAGCAAGCGAGCGCCTCGGCACACTTGCAGCTGGCGGTGAATGTCAGTGCGCGTCAGTTCAGGCAAGATGATTTTGTGGCGCAGGTGCGGCAGGTGATCGAACAAACCGGCATCCAGCCGCACGGTCTCAAGCTGGAGCTGACCGAATCACTGGTGCTGGACAACATCGATGGCACGATTGCCAAAATGACCGCACTCAAAGCCCTGGGCGTGCGCTTTTCAATGGACGACTTTGGCACCGGCCAGTCGTCACTGAGTTACCTCACGCGCCTGCCCCTGGACCAGCTCAAAATTGACCAGTCGTTTGTGCGCAACATCGGCATCAAACCCAGTGACGGCATGATTGTTCAAACCATCATTGGCATGGCCGGCAATTTGGGGCTGGAGGTGATCGCCGAGGGCGTTGAAACCCTGGCCCAGCAAACCTTTCTGGCCGCGCATGGCTGCACGTTTTACCAAGGCTATTTGTTTGGCAAACCCAGCCCACTGGCCGGTTTTGAGGCCTTGCTCCAACCCCCAACATCTTCTACGTGAACGCTCACAAAATTACCTTCAAGGCCGCTTTTTTGCTGACCTTGCCGCCCCTGTTTTGGGCTGGCAACGCCGTGGTGGGGCGCATCGTTGCGCCGCTGATCTCGCCCATGACACTGAACCTGCTGCGCTGGGCCTT
>JBGSRY010000607.1:0-4145 GCA_041737325.1 Rhodoferax sp.
GCAGATCACGCTGGGCACCACGGGGTCAAGCTCCACCTTGGCGCGCAACCGGTTGATGTGGGAGTTGACCGTGTGTTCATAACCTTCGTGGTTGTAGCCCCAGACTTCCGACAACAGTTGCTGGCGGCTGAAAACCACGCCGGGCCGCCGCGCAAGAAACACCAACAAGTCGAATTCAGTGGCCGTGAGTTCCACCGGACTGTTGCGCACCGTCACCGTGCGTTTGGCCAGGTCAAGGCGCAGTGGCGGGGCATCAACGATATCGACCTCAGGCGCGGGCTTGGCCAATGTGGCGCGGCGCAGCAGCGCACGCACACGTGCCTGCAATTCCATCACGCCAAAGGGTTTGCTCAGGTAATCGTCCGCCCCGGCTTCCAGACCGTGCACGCGGTCGTACTCGGTGCCACGGGCCGTGAGCATCAGCAGCGGCAACTGCGCGTCTACCGCACGAAGCTCGCGACAAAAGTCAAGGCCATCACCGTCCGGCAAAGACAAGTCCAGCACGACCAGCGCCCAGGCACGCTCAGGCAACGCCCTGCGGGCAAAGGCCAGCGTGTCGCAGCATTGCACCTGATGCCCCAGCATCTCAATATGCAGACGCACCAGGTTGGCAATGTCCGCTTCATCTTCGACGACAAGAATGTTGGCGATGGGATGTTCTCCTGTGGATGCCGATACCTGTGGTTTGCGCGATCAGCGAATGCGCTCGATCAACACACTTATCACCGGGTTGTTAAAACGATGTGTGCTTTTTAGCACAGAAGTGGCCAGGCCATAAACGGTGGCCGCTGCAATGTTATAGGTACCCAGTGCGCTTGAAATCTCCCACCTGTCCAGCCCGACATAGCCGTCATTGGGAAGATTGGATGGTAGGAAAGCTGGACGCATAAGTCTTGTGAAATGCCAAACGAATTGATCACAAAAGTGTCACGGGCAGCAGGTAGGCAGACCGCCACAGCAGCGACAGCACACCGCATGCAGTCTTGCCCATTTGCGGTGTCAATTCTTGATGCGAATGTTATGAATTTGTGAGGATTCGATGGGGGGCTGCGCATTACGCTGCAGACACATCAGAACAAGACCTGAGACCCTCAACATTCCTGTCGAATCCACCATGACACACCTCTCAAAAGACTTTGAATATTCCGACAACACCGACCCCACCACGGCCCTGCCTGTGCACTGGGATGACTTGCTGACACACCGTGACTATTTGGTTTGCTTTGCCAGAAGAAAGCTGCATGACCCGGCTCTGGCAGAGGATCTGGTGCACGACGTGTTTGAGGCGGTGGTGTCCGGCCGGGCCACATTTGGTGGCAAGTCCGCGTTGAGAACCTGGCTGACGGCTGTCCTGAAACACAAGATTGTTGACTTGGTGCGGCAGCGTTCAGGCCTGGACAGCTTGAATGAAGACTTGGATGGTGAGACTTGTATGGCCCTTGAATGTCCGCAGCCTTCCCCCGATAAGCTGGCCGAGCAGCGTCAGGTCTTGGGCCAGGTGCTGCATCACATTGCCAGGCTTCCGCAAGGCCTGCGCGACGTGATGGAGCTGCGTATTTTGAAAGAACAGTCCAGCACAGATGTCTGCAGGGCTCTGGCCATTTCTGAAAACAACTTGTTTCAACGTCTGTTCAAAGCGCGCAAAAGCCTGGCTGCAAGCATGCCACTGGCCATCGGTTAAGTGGTGGGGTACGCGTGCACTCATTGCACCCGTAGCTTGTAGTCGGGTGTCGGGTTCAGCGGGCATGAGTACACGTATTCGCCCGCTTTGAGTTCAATGGCGTAGTCTTGCACTTTGCCCTGCGTGAGGCCACCGCCGGATACGCTGGGCAATACGGCACGCTTGAGCAGTGAGGCGCCGCGCAGCCAGAACCCGAGTTCGTAAGGTACGTTTTTGTTGGCTACCCGAAAAATGTACTTACCGGGTTTGAGGTTCAGCACCTTGGCCTTGCCGCCCCGCTCTTTACCGGAACTGGCGTTAATGGCATCGCAATCAGCGGCTTTGGTTGAGCTGTAACCGTGGTCAAGCCCGTTTTCGCTTTCCAGAAATTGGCAAGCGGTTTGTGTCAATTCAATCACGACTGGTTCTGCGGCTTGGCAAGACAGCGCGGTAAAAGTCAGCCCTAGCGCAAGGCTGACACGAGCAGATTTGGTGAAGGGGTATAGGGCGGTGTTCATGTTGATCTCTATGAAAGTTAGTGGTTGACCGGGCTGCCCCAGAGCTGCTGCACGCGCGCGTCCCGCCCGCAACTGGCGCGGTAGTATTTGTAGCGCAGCGGGTTCTTCTGGTAATAGTCCTGGTGATACGCTTCTGCCGGGTAAAAGGCGCTGGCCAGCACAATCTCGGTGACGATGGGGGCCTTGAAAGGTTTGGTCTTTTCAAGTGCTGCGCGGGAAGCCTGTGCGACCTTCAACTGTTCAGTGTTGTGCGCAAAGATGGCGGTTCGGTACGGCGTGCCATGGTCACAAAACTGCTGGTCTTTGACGGTAGGGTCAATGTGACGCCAAAAGTAGTCCACCAGTTGCTTGTAACTGACTTTGGCGGGGTCGTACACCACTTGCAAGGCTTCGGCATGACCAGTGGTATGGGACGACACCTGCTCATAACTCGGGTTGGCTGTTTGGCCACCGGTGTAGCCTGACGTGGTGGAGAGCACGCCGGGGACTTTGTCAAAGTCAGACTCAACACACCAAAAGCAGCCGCCTGCAAAGGTGGCTTTTTCAGTGGCAACGCTGGCTGCGGTCGTGCTGGTCTGGGCGAATGACAGCGTCGCCATGCTGAGCAAAGACAAGGCACTGAGGCGGCGCAACAGGGGGAGAAAGCGGTTATTTTGGTTCATACAGCACCTGTAAATGTCAATGCCACGCCGTTGTTGCAAAAGCGCTTTCCGGTTGGCGGGGGACCGTCGGTAAAAACATGCCCCTGATGCCCCTCGCACCGCGCGCAGTGGTATTCGGTGCGCGGCAGAATCAGTTTGAAATCGGTTTTGGTCAACACAGCACCAGGTAGGGATGTGAAAAAACTCGGCCAGCCGGTACCGCTGTCGTATTTCATGTCAGAGGTAAACAGCGGCAGGTTGCAGCCAGCACAGTGGTAGACCCCTTTGCGCTTCTCGGTATTGAGGCCGCTGGTGTGGGACGGCTCGGTGCTTTCATGGCGCAAGACATCGTATTGTTGGGGTGTCAGGCGCTGCTTCCATTCGCTGTCAGGTAAACGCAATGGCTCAATACGCGCCTGGGCAGCGCCGCCATTGCCGTTACTGGCAAACACGCTTTGGTGTGTCAAACCAAGGCTGGCAAAAATTCCAAAAAATGTACGTCGAATCATGTGGAACCTCATCAGTGATGCCAAATTGGGCCATCGATTTCGCAGCTTTCTGTCAACGAAACCAATCTTCTCTTTCGTGTAATAACCTTGCAGAACAACCGGCTACACAGCTTGGTCGCTGCGGCTGGCAAAATCTTTTGACAAATGCCCATGATGATGAACACCACGACCACCGCACACTCTGCCCACACCCTGCGCCTGATTTTGGGCGACCAGCTCAACCCGCTACACCCGTGGTTTGCCCGGGTAGACCCCAGCGTGGTCTACGTGCTGATGGAAGTGCGCCAGGAAACCGACTACGTGCGCCATCATGCGCAGAAAGTACTGGCCATTTTTGCCGCCATGCGCGCGTTTGCGGCGCAGTTGCAGTCCGCTGGCCACCGGGTCATCTACCTGCGCATCGGCGACGTGGCCAACTGCCAGTCCATCACCCGCAACCTGCGCGCGTTGCAGGCGCAAACCGGGGCAAAGCGCATTGAATACCAGTCGCCGGACGAATGGCGGCTGCACCAAGAGTTACAAGCCTTTATGGCCTCTAGCCCAGAAGATACAAGGGCGAATAGCTATGAAGTAGATAGCAATCACTTTTATACCCAACGCACTGACGCGGCCCGGTTGTTTGCGGGCAAGCGCAGTTGGCTGATGGAAACCTTTTACCGCCAGCTGCGCCGCCAGCACCGTGTGCTGCTGGATGCCAACGGTGGCCCCGAAGGTGGGCAGTGGAACTTTGATGCCGACAACCGCAAACCCTGGCGCGGCCCACCGCTGCACCCGGCCGAGCCGCCCGACCCGCGCCCACTGCACGACCACAGCGCGC
>JBGSRY010000031.1:0-1923 GCA_041737325.1 Rhodoferax sp.
TTTATCGCAACGGGTCAGGCGAAGCGGACTTACTTACACAACGTGTCAATCTTGGCGAGTTATAGCGAAACGTGACGAGCGAAGACGAGCCTAAGTCATTGATAAATAAGGGTTGTCATCTCCTGTTAATCCGTAGGTCCCTGGTTCGAGCCCAGGTCGAGGAGCCAAAGTACAAACAAATCAAGCCCCAGCGAGCAATCGCCGGGGCTTTTTTATTGTCCGGTTTTCCCTGCAGGCCTGAAAATCGGCGCATGCATTTTTTTGAACCCGTGGCGTGGCAAGACCACACCCCGCGCAGCGACCGCTTCAACGACATCTACCGCAGCCGCTATGGCGCACTGCGGCAATCCACCGACGTTTTTTTAGCGGGCTGTGGTTTGCCACAACGTTGGCATCTGGGCCACGACTTCACCGTACTGGAAACCGGGTTTGGGCTGGGTTTGAATTTTCTGACCACCTGGGCTACCTGGCTTCATGACCCGCAAGCCTGCCAACAACTTCGGTATGTTTCAGTTGAAGCCTTCCCGGTATCGGCACACGCCATCAGGCAAAGCACGCAAGCACTGGCAACCGAAATGGGACCACAGAACGTCCTGGCGCAGCAACTTCTGAACCTGGTTGAGCCATTGACTGCCGCTTGGCCCACATTGCAACCTGGGTTGAACCAATGGACGCTGAATGCAGGCCACAAGCCACCTGTTCAACTGGTGCTGCTGGCGGGAAATGTGGTGCCCATGCTGCAGCTGTGGTCAGGGCGTGCAGATGCGGTCTATCTTGACGGGTTCAGCCCTGCCCGCAACCCCGACATGTGGTCTGAAACGGCCTTGCATGAGGTGGCCAGGCACTGCCAGCCAGGCACACGACTGGCCACCTACACCGTGGCGGCCCAGGTGCGCCACCACTTGGCGACGCTCGGGTTTCAGGTCAATAAATGCCAAGGCGTACCGCCCAAGCGTGACCGCCTGGAGGCCACCATGCTCAAACCGCACCTGTCAGCATCAACCACAGCCGTAGAATGAACCAACACAAGAGCAAAAATTCGATCACGTTGGGTCAAAACGGTTCATTTCATTTTGTTAACCCCCAAGGGGCACGTAAATTTTCGAGTCCAATCGGTCACCTGTTGACCTGCTGCACCAACTCCCACTCGCCACCAAACTGCTCTTCATCCGTTTGACGGTTGGCGTGCTGATCGCTGGGTCGATCCTGTCGGTCGTGGCGTTGCGCCTGGCCATACCTGAACAACCCTTGCGACTGATCGGCCCCGCAGTGGTATTCGCAGTCGCTCTGGCCGCTATCCTGTTGCTGCTGCGCCAGCGTATTGCCCTGGCGGCCTATGTGCTGAGCCTTGGTGTCTGGACTTCGCTGGTCGCCATCACCGCTTTCACGCACGGTGTACGGTCACCGGTGGTGATCTGTTTTCCGCTGGTGATCATGAGCATTGGCTGGGTGCACTCGATTCGCATGGCCTTGGTGATCACAGCTTTGACAATTGCGGCCACCCTGTTGCTGGCCATGGCCGAAGCATCCAACCTGTTGCCCTACACCCTTGACTCCAACCTCGTGGTGCATACCGGTGACCAGATTGTGGTGTACCTGGTGTCGGCTGCCTTGATCACTTTTTTTGTCCGCCTTTATCGACAACGCTTGGGCGAATTGCATCAGCTCAGCATCGACCTGGCACAAAAAAACCAAGCATTCGAGCAGCGCACGCTTGAACTTAAACGGGCGCAAACCGTCGCCAACATTGGCAGCTGGGTGTACAACCTGTTGTCGGATCAGATTCATACCACCGCCGAAGCCAGTCGCATTCTGGATCTGCCCGCGGGCTGCGTGCTGAGTTACCGCGATTACATGGAACGAGTTGATCCAGATGACCGTGCCGAGCTTGAACAAGCCTGGCACTTGGCCTTGAACCAACAC
>JBGSRY010000050.1:0-3013 GCA_041737325.1 Rhodoferax sp.
GCACCGGTTTGAATTTATTTAAGAAAAATGGCCTCTAGCCCATATATATAAAGCGCTAGTAGCTATTAAATTAATAGTATTTTTTCTCGGGGCTGCGGGTTTCATGCCAGCGTACCCCAAGGCTTCTGTGTCACGGGTTCTTGATCTCTGACCCGGCACGCAGGTAAAACCACCAGTTCAGTACCAGGCACAGGGCATAAAAGATGGCAAAGCCGTACATGGCGGTTTGGGGTGTGCCGGCCTTGATTTGCTGGCCAATCACCACCGGGGCGATGAACGCACCATAAGCCGCCACGGCGGAGGTCCAGCCCAGCACCGGGCCGGCTTGCTGTCGGTCAAAAATCACGCCCACGGTGCGGAAGGTGGAGCCGTTGCCAATGCCGCTGGCGGCAAACAGCAGCACAAACAGCCACATAAAGGGCTGGAAATACTGCTCTGGTGTGGCCAAGCCATAGGCTTGCATCATCATGTAGCCGGTACCCGCCGACGCCACCACCATGATGGCCGAGATGATTTGCGTGACGATGCTGCCACCCACCTTGTCGGCAATCCAGCCGCCCACCGGGCGAATCAGTGCGCCCACAAACGGGCCGATCCAGGCGTAGGTCAGGGCAGACGGGGCGTTGGGGTTTTTCAGCGTGTGTTGCATCACGCCAGCGGCATCGGGCACATGGCTGATGCCAAAAATGACCGAAATCGACAGGGGCAGTGCCATCGAGAAACCGATGAACGAGCCGAAGGTGACCAGGTAGAGCGCAGTCAATGACCAGGTGTGCTTGTTCTTGAAAATCTCAAACTGCTTGGCAATGTTGCCTTTCATCTCGCCAAAGGCGGCCAATTTCATGGCCAACACCATGGCACCAATGATCAGCGGCAAGGCCACCCACATGTTGAGCAAGCCCAGGCCGCTTGGCGCGGGCAGGTACAAATACAAGCCGACCACGCCGATGATGCAGGTGATGCCCCAGAGGTACAAAATTTTTCCCAAGGCTGCTGCTGTGCCGCCGTAGTTGGGGGAAAGTGGCAGCAGGTTGTTCATGCCGACCCAGGCGGCAATCACCATCGGCAGCAGCAACGCGGCCCAGACAAAGCCGGCGTTCTGGATGAACGTGGGAGTGCCCGCCAAAATTTTGCCCATGATCCAGCCGCTGTCCTTGGCCAGCACCATCGAGCCACCGGCTGCTGCGCCAAACACGCCAACCGTCATCACCAGCGGAATCAGCACCTGCATGGTGGTCACGCCAAAGTTGCCCAAGCCTGCGTTCAAGCCCAGCGCTGTACCTTGCAGGCGCTTGGGGAAGAAACCACTGATGTTGGACATGGAGCAGGCAAAGTTGCCGCCACCAATGCCGCTTAAAAATGCGCAGGCTTGAAACACCCACAGCGGTGTGGTTTTGTCTTGCAGCGCCATGCCGGTCCAGATGGCCGGAATCATCAACAGCGCAGAGGTCAAAAAGATGGTGTTGCGCCCGCCCGAGAGCCGGATGAAGAACGAGGCCGGTATGCGAAACGTGGCCCCCATCAAGCCAGAGATGGCCGTCAGGGTGAACATGTCGGCGGGTTTGAACGGAAAGCCCAGGTTGAGCATCTGCACGGTGATGATGCCCCACATCAGCCAGACGGCAAACGCCACCAGCAGGTTGGGAATGGAAATCCACAGGTTGCGGTTGGCAATGGCTTTGCCTTTGCTTTCCCAGAACGCGTTGTCCTCGGGTTGCCAGTCGGCAATATCGGCTTTGGAATAGGTGGGGGTGGCCATGGGTGTTCTCCGGGTTGGGTTCAGGCTTGGGCAGCGTCAGGGACGGGTTGTTGCATGTATTCTTTGCTGCGTACCTCAGTCCAGTACATCCAGATGAGGGATACCCAGACTACGCCGTACATCAGCATGAAAGCGCTGGAGCGAATGCCGGTGATGTCCATGAGTGCGCCAAACATGATCGGCAACAAAAAACCGCCCAGGCCACCGGCCAGGCCGACGATGCCGCTGACCGCACCGATGTTGTGGGTGTAGTCATCACTGATGTACTTGAACACGCTGGCTTTGCCAAAGCCCCAGGCCACGCCCAGGGTGAACATCAGCATGGTGAAGGTGTAAACGTTCAGGCCAACGTGAAAAGTCTGCGGGCCGTTGACAGTGGTCACGGTGAAATCAGTTTGCGGGTAGCTGAGCAAAAACAGACAAACCCAGCTCACCCACAGCACCCACCAGGTCATCGAATGCGCGCCGTATTTGTCTGACAGCCAGCCGCCAAAGGCGCGCAGCACACCACCCGGCAGTGAGAAGCAAGCGGCCAGCAGGGCAGCGGTGCGGATGTCCAGGCCGAACTCGCCCACGTAGTACTGCACCATCCACAAGCTCAGGGCCACGTAGCCGCCAAACACAATGCTGTAGTACTGGCAATATTTGAAAACAGTGGGGTCTTTCAGGGCCTTGAGCTGCGCCATAAAGGGCACTTGCTTGGCGGCGTGGTGGGCTGGGTCGCTGTGCGAGAAAAACCAGAACATGATCACCGTGCCCAGCATGATCAGCGCATACACCTTGGGCACCATGGTCCAGCCAAAGCCGACCACAATGGCCGGGGCCACAAACTTGTTGAGCGCGGCCCCGGCATTGCCCATGCCGAAGATGCCCATGGCAAAGCCTTGCTGCTTCTTGGGGAACCAGCGCGCCACGTAGGGGGTTCCAACCGAAAACGAGCCGCCGGCCAGACCCACAAACAAACCAATCACCAGGTAGTGCCAATAAGCCGTGGCATAGGTCATGAGCCAAATGGCCGGCACGGTGCAGACCATCAGCAGGGCAAACACAATGCGGCCACCAAACTTGTCCGTCCAGATGCCCAGTGGCACGCGGATGAGTGAACCGGTGAGCACCGGCATGGCCATCAGCAGTCCGGCCTGGGTTGAGTTGAGGTCCAACGCTTTTTTGATCGGGATGCCAATCACCGCAAACATCATCCACACCATGAAACACACGGTGAAGGCGAAGGTGCTGGAGATCAGCACGGACAAC
>JBGSRY010000069.1:0-9244 GCA_041737325.1 Rhodoferax sp.
CATCCAAGCCAAATTTGGTGAAACTACCACCCGTGCCATGTACCGCCCAGCGTGGGCCCAGGTCGGCTACCAACGTGCTGGCATGCAGCACCACACGCAAACCGTGATGCCGTGTGGTGTAGCGCAACACCGCATGAAACCAGTCGTTCACCTGCGCACCCTCGCGCATAGTGGCCTGATCCAGCAAGATGTCATCGGGCTGGCCAAACAAGGCCAGCGCCTGATCGAGCAAATGCGGCCCCAAGTCAAACCATAAACCTGAACCCGGCCCACTTTGCTCACGCCAGCGTGCGGGCACGACCGGACGATAACGGTCAAAGTGCGAGTTGACCTCCACCACGCGACCCAGCACACCACTTTCAACGACTTGCTGCAAGGCCAAAAAATCGCTGTCAAAGCGCCGGTTTTGAAACACCGTGAGCACTTTACCCTGGGTTTGTGCCAGCGCCAGCAAGGTCTCGGTTTCAGCCAGGGTAACGGTGCAGGGCTTGTCCACCAGCACATGTTTGCCGGCTTTCAAAGCGGCCTGAGCCAACTCAAAGTGGCTGGCATTGGGGGTGGCAATCACCACCAGGTGAATCGCCGGGTCATGCAAGGCAAGTGTGACATCCGGCAAGCAGCGCACCCCGGGCCAGTCATGCTGCACCGACTGGGTTTGGCTGCTCACAATGCAGTTGAGCTGCAATCCAGGCACGCCTGCGATCAACGGCGCATGAAAAATCCGACCAGCGCCGCCATAGCCGATCAGCGCCACTTGCAAGGGTTGGGGTAAATCATGGGGTTTCATACCCGCATCATCCGCGAAAATTGGATCAGATACATGGCATCATGCCGTCTGTAGTCAAAAATTTCACCCTTGGAGCCCTTCATGACCATCCTCGTTCGCCTCATTTATGCAAGCAAAGTAACGCCCAATTTTGGCCCCATGGACATGCGCGACATCTTGGACAAATCCCGTCGCAACAACACCGACAGTGGCATCACCGGTCTGCTGGTCATGGCCGACGGCCATTTTTTCCAGGCACTGGAAGGCAATCGGAGCGCCGTGCACCAGGTTTATGCAAAAATTTTGAAGGATTCAAGGCACAGCAACTCGGCAATCCTGAGTGCAACAGAAATTGAAAAACGTCAATTCACCGATTGGTCAATGGGCTATGTGTTGCGAACCGAAAAAAACCGTCCCTTGTTTTTGGCTTATTCTGCCGACAAATACTTCGCTCCTTTGTCACTTCGCGCACAAGCTGCCGAATCACTGCTGGGTGAAATTGGTCTCTACGCGCGGCAAATTGGGGGAACTGAAAATAATGTCTGACATCCATCATCAGCTGCCGTATCCGGGTTGATCATCGTCATGGCATCGATCTCGCGACTATGGTTGGGCCTGATTGCCAGCACCCTGATGTTGCTCAACATCCTGTTTTGGGTGCCGATCTTGCTGCTGTTCTCAGGCATCAAATTGTTGCTGCCTTTCAAGCCCGTGCGCTTGTGGATCGACCCCCTGCTGCTGCGCATTGCCGAGGCCTGGATTGCAGGCAACAGCGCCTGGATGCGCCTGACGCAGCAGCTCGATTGGACGGTATCAGGCATTGACAACGTCAGCCCACGCCAGTGGTATCTGGTGGTGTGCAACCACCAGAGTTGGGTTGATATTCTGGTGCTGCAGCACGTTTTTAACCGCCGCATCCCGTTGCTGAAATTTTTTCTGAAAAAAGAGCTGATCTGGGTTCCGATCATGGGCTTAGCGTGGTGGGCGCTTGAGTTTCCTTTCATGCGCCGCCACAGCGAAGCCTACTTGCAACACCATCCTGAGGAGCGCGGTAAAGATGCCGTGACCACCCGCGCCGCCTGCGAAAAATATGCGCTGGTTCCCACCAGTGTGATGAATTTTTTGGAAGGCACACGCTGCACTCCGGCCAAGCAGCAGCGCCAACAGTCGCCTTACAAACATCTGCTCAAACCCAAAGCCGGCGGCATCACACTGGCGCTGCAGGCCATGGGTGAAAAGTTTGGCGCGGTGCTGGATGTGACCATTGCCTACCCTGATGGCAAGCCCAATTTTTGGCAGTTTTTGCAGGGGCGTGTCGCGCAGGTGCAGGTGCATGTCCGCACCCTGCCTGTGCCTTCCTTGCCCAAAGATGCAGCCCAGACTGAAGACGCTTGGCGCGAGCTTTGCAAGAGCTGGGTGAATCAGCTGTGGCAGGAAAAAGATGCTTTGCTGGCATCACTGGAAGCCACAAACTACGGTGCAATGCCTTCTGCGTAGTCATACAACGCGCCCAGAATTGCCTCAGCGCGCTCATCTGCAGTTTCGGCAAGTCGGTCAATCTGGTCAAACAAAGCGGTCACCGTCAGCGCGCCCCCCGCACCTTGCAGCAAGCGAGCCGCACGGTGTGCTTGCCAGCGATCAAGTTCCTCCGCCGACAAGGTTTGCGGGAAATTGCGTGCGCGATAGCGCCACAGCAGCTCACCCAGACGAGCATCTTCAAAGCCTGGGCGTGCCGTGGCCAGCTGCGCCGGGGTGCTTTGGCGCAGGTCGTTGAGGCGGCGGCGATCCGCGTTGCCGACAAAGCCACCGTACAAGTCCTCATCCACATCCACCGGCGCGCTGGGCTCGCGTTTGAATACGTCGGCCCAAATGGCACTCATGTCAGGCAGGTCTCGCGCCAGGCTGGCGTGCTGCAGTTGCACAGCCACGTCAATACCCCAACGTTGCGCCATGGCCGGATTCAACACCTTCAGGTTGCGCATCACCATGGGCGATTTGTTCAGGTGCACCGACTTGACCGGCAAGCGGTTCACGCCTTCGGGCAAGTCGCTGGTCTTGGTGAACAGGCGCTGCCGGATCTGGGCAGCATTCAAGCCCGCCAATTCAGATGGGTCATGCGCCAAGTCCCAAGCCAGCAGTTCGTTCTTGTTGCCTGGGTGCATGGCCAACGGCCACATCAGCGCCAGACAGCCGCGCTCGGGCGCAAACATGCCCGAGATGTGCCAAAACGGCCGCGCATTGGACTGCGTGGTGGGCAAACCCAGCTCCGCCATGACACCGTCTTTTTTATGCAAAGCCAAACAAAAGTCGAACAACTTGGGCTGTTTGGCTTTCACCAATTGCGCCAACGCGATGGTTGCGCGCACATCACTCAAGGCATCGTGCGCTGACTCGTGCGCCAGGCCGTTGGCCGCACTCAGGTCGGTGAGCTTGAAGCTGGGTTTACCGTCGGCTTTGATCGGCCATTGGATGCCGTCGGGGCGCAGGGCGTAGGCACTGCGCACCACATCCAGCAAGTCCCAGCGGCCGCAGTCGTTTTGCCATTCGCGCGCGTACGGGTCGATCAGGTTGCGCCAGAACATGAAGCGCGTGATTTCGTCGTCGAAACGGATGGTGTTGTAGCCCACACCAATGGTGCCCGGCCAAGCCAGCGCCTGTTCAATTTGGTCGGCAAATTGTGGCTCGGGGATGCCTTTGGCCAGACACGCCTGGGGCGTGATGCCCGTGATCAGGCAGGCTTCGGGCTCAGGCAAAAAGTCATTCGCAGGCTGACAATAAAGCATGATCGGCTCGCCAATGGGGTTGAGCGCAGCATCGGTGCGGATGGCGGCAAATTGTGCCGGACGGGTGCTGCGGGTGTTGGCCCCAAAAGTTTCGTAGTCGTGCCAGAGGAAGGTGTGGGTCATAAATAAAATCCATATTTGCTATTAATTAAATAGCTGCTTACCCATAATATGCAAGGGCTAGAGGCCTATTTTATTTGCGACGTGCAGAACGCACGCCAGGCAGCTCCAGCACCAACGCCAGCACCTTGTGCAAACGACCGGAGTCTGCCACCTCGATGGTAAAAGTCATCCAGGCAATGCCTTTGATGGTTTGGGTTTGAACCCCGGTGACGTTCATTTTTTCTTTGGTGAAGACTTCAGAAATGTCGCGCAGCAGCCCCTGGCGGTCTTGCGCCGTGATGGCCACGTCCACCGGGTACACCGAGCTGCTGGCGGCTTGCCCCAGACCCCACTCCACGTCGATCAGGCGTTCGCCATTTCTGGCCACCATTTCGGCCAGGTTCGGGCAGTCCTTGCGGTGCACGCTGACCCCTTTGCCACGCGTGACAAAGCCGACAATGGGATCCGGCGGTGCGGGTTTGCAGCACTTGGCCATTTGCGTCAACAGCGAATCCACGCCCACCACCAGCAAGCCACCTTTGGTCGGGTTGTCGCCGCTGCGGGCCTTGCGCAGCAACGGTGCGTCGGCATCAAACTGGGGGGCATCGTCGGGGCGCAGCAACAGCTCAATCTGGCGCACTGAGAAGGTGTCTTTGCCTACGTCTTCAAACAAGGCGTTGGCATTGTCAAAGCCCAGTTGGGTGGCCAAGTCGTCCAGTTTGAGGGCTGTTTTACCCTCACGCTGGAGCAGTTTTTCAACCACTTCACGGCCTTTGGCAATGGTCTCGGACAGGGCCAGGGCATTGAACCAGGCACGCACCTTGGTTTTGGCGCGGTGGCTCACCAGGTAACCCAACTCAGGGTTGAGCCAGTCACGCGACGGCCCGCCCTCTTTGGCAGCGTTGACCTCCACCGTCTGACCGTTCTTGAGCGGCGTATTCAGCGGCACCATGGCCCCGTCCACACGCGCCCCGCGGCAGCGGTGACCCAGGTCGGTATGCACGGTGTAGGCAAAGTCAATCGCCGTGGCTCCCTGGGGCAACTCGACGATGGAGGCATCCGGAGTCAGAACATAGATGCGGTCATCCAGCAAGGTCTGGGTGTGGCCATCCGACAGATCGCGCTCCCACGCCAGCAGCTGGCGCAGCACGGCAATTTTTGCGTCATAAGCCCCGCTGGCCGAGACCCCTGCGTAACCCTTGGCACCCGCTTCCTTGTAAGCCCAATGGGCGGCCACGCCGTTTTCGGCATGGTCATGCATGGCTTGGGTGCGAATCTGGATTTCGGTGGGCTGCCCTGCGGCATCACGCACCACAGTGTGCAAGGACTGGTAGCCGTTGATCTTGGGCTTGGCAATGTAATCATCAAACTCGTCTGCAATCGGCGTGAAATGGTCATGCACCCAACTCAGGGCCGCGTAACACGCCGGTATGCTGTCAACCATGATGCGCATGGCGCGCACGTCATACACCTGGTTGAATGCCAGCGATTTACCGCGCATTTTTTTCACAATGCTGAAGATGTGTTTGGGTCGTCCAGAGACCTTGGCGTTCATGCCATTGGCGTTCAAATCGCGCTCTAGCTGACTGCGCAAGCGTTCCACATGGGCCTCACGCTCAACCCGTTTTTCGTCCAGCAAGCGCGCCACCTGCTTGTAGGTCTCTGGCTCCAGAAACCTGAACGCCAAGTCCTCCATTTCCCACTTGATTTCCCAGATCCCCAAGCGGTTGGCCAGCGGCGCGAACACGTGCAGGGCCTCGGACGCAATACCGTCTGGCACCGGCAATTTGGCAGCGGCAAAAAACCGCAGCGTTTGCAGCCTGGAGGCCAGTCGCAACATCACCACGCGCAGGTCGCGCGAAAACGCCAGCAACATCTTGCGCACATTTTCGGTTTGAACCGCTGTAGCCTGCTGGGTCGCGGGGGTATTGGCGGCTGTATTGGGCCGGACCAGGCGTGCCTGGCGTTGCACCCGCACCAGTTTGGTGGTTTCGATGGCCAGAGCGGCAAAGTTGTCGCCAAAGGCTTTGGCTATGACTTCTTGAGGTTTGTTCAAATGGTCACAGGCATACACCAGGTAACTGGCAGCCTGCATCGCCTCTGAGCCACCAATGCCTTTCAGAATCTCAGCCACCGCATCGGCATGCGCCAGGATATTTTCACCCGTATCCAGGGTTTCAGAAGCCAGCAGCGGCTCGGCAAACGCACGCGCGCGGCGCAACGCGTTGGCCTGCTCAGGCAGGCTTTGCGCCGTGGCCGCAACCACCGGTAAAACAGGTTTATCGGCAACCGGATGGGTTGGGTTAGCGATGTAAAGACTTTTCATTGACGCAGCAACAGCAGCTCGGAAAATAAAAGGACAACAGGTAAAAACAGGTGCGGCTAATTGACTTTAACCGAGAAAGTCAATCAGGGCACAGCTCGATGCCGAGGCCTGTTGCAAAGCCGTTGGAGCAGACCTGCGGTGTGTCGCAACGGCAGTGCATTACCCTGGCTGCAGATACGCCACAACACCCTGCGCAGCAGTCACACCGCTGGCCAGACAAGCGGTCAGCAAATAGCCGCCCGTGGGGGCTTCCCAGTCAAGCATCTCGCCGGCGCAAAACACACCAGGAAGGTTTTCCAGCATCAACCCGTCGGTCAGGCCTTCAAACAACACCCCCCCGGCACTGCTGATGGCTTCGTCGATGGGGCGCACAGCACTCAGCGTGATCGGCAACGCTTTGATGGCCTGCGCCAGTTGCACGGCATCGTGCAGCTGCGCCTTGGTCAACAATTCATACAACACCCCGGCCTTGATGCCGTCCAGGTGCAGGCGGCTTTTCAAGTGACTGGAAAGTGAGCGCGACCCACGCGGGTGTTGCACCTCAGCCACGACTCGCTCCAACGGCATGTCAGGCAACAAATCAAGCAAGAAACTGGCATGCCCATGGGCCAGAATTTCGTCGCGCAACAAACCCGATGCAGCATAAATCAGACTGCCCTCCACACCGGTTGCGGTGGCTACAAATTCCCCCTTGCGCACAAACGAAAGACCGGGCGCATGCGGCACCGCAATAGCCACCGACTTGAACGGCTGCCCCGCAAATCGACTGGCAAAGTGCGCGCTCCAGCCATGCCGAATGTCAAAGCCACAATTGGATGGACGCAACGCTGCCACCGCTACACCACGGGCTTGCAACAGAGACACCCAGGCACCGGTTGAACCCAGTCGCGCCCAACTCCCACCGCCCACTGCCAGCACCACCGCATCAGCCTGCATGTGAACGGGGCCGCTGGGGGTTTCAAACACCAGCGGCGGCCGCGAAGCCGTTTGCCCGTCCCCGACAGGGCATTCTGCCTCGGATGGCCAGCCGAGCCATTTGTGGCGCATGAAAAACTCAACGGGAGGTCCCTTTTTGGGGTGGCGTAAACGTGCCAGCCAGGCACGCAACAAAGGAGCGGCTTTCATGTCCACCGGAAACACACGCCCGGAACTGCCAACAAACGTTTCAATGCCCAGAGAGGCCGCCCAGGAGCGCACGTCGCTGGCATCAAAGTTTTTGAACAGTGCCTCAATTTGAGCCCGCCGCTGGCCGTAGCGCGACGCAAACAAATCCGCAGGTTCTGAGTGGGTCAGATTCAAACCGCCCTTGCCTGCCAGCAAGAACTTGCGTCCAATGCTGGGCATGGCATCCAACAGTTGCACCGAAACACCGGCGCTGGAAAGCACTTCCGCCGCCATCAACCCGGCAGGCCCAGCCCCCACGACCATGACTTTTTTCATAACTGGAACCTTTTATTGATCAAAAATGCATGCGCTGTGCGCCAAAAAACCATATCCTGCTGGTCTGAACAGGTTTCTGTCACAATTTCCAGATTCAATCTTTTTCATACTTTCTACCTTGAGGAAATAACATGGCCAGTGAACTCATCAAACATGTCTCAGATGCTTCTTTCGAAGGCGATGTCCTTCAAGCTGGATTGCCAGTGCTGGTGGACTACTGGGCCGAATGGTGCGGCCCCTGCAAAATGATCGCGCCGATTCTGGACGAAGTATCGACGGCTTATGAAGGCAAATTGCAAATTGCCAAAATGAATGTCGATGAAAATCGCGATATCCCGGCCAAGTTCGGCATCCGCGGCATTCCCACCCTGATGCTCTTCAAAGGCGGTCAGTTGGCTGCCACCAAAGTAGGAGCCATGAGCAAGGCACAACTCACCGCCTTCATCGACCAGCAACTGGCTTGATGCATGCATGGCAGGCATGCGTGTGCCTGCCCCGCCCGGGCCTCGCGCTTGGGCCGTTTTTTTCCTGTCATAATCCACCTCACTCACTGCCCCCGATCCAGGGTCAGAGCGAGTCTTAGGCACAACGCCCCTGCGACTTGAATCGCTACAAATTCAAGTCCAGTTCGCCAGCACATTCCCCGGCAGTTTCCAAATATTCACTGAGTCATTCCATGCATTTAAACGAACTCAAGGCACTGCACGTGTCAGAAGTCCTCAAGCAAGCCGAAGATCTTGAGATTGAAAACACAGGCCGCATGCGCAAACAAGAGTTGATGTTTGCCATCATCAAAAAACGTGCCCGTGCCGGTGAACAGATCTTTGCCGATGGCGTGCTGGAAATTTTGCCCGACGGTTTTGGTTTTTTGCGCAGTCCCGACACCAGCTACACCGCATCGACCGATGATATTTACATCAGTCCCAGCCAGGTGCGCCGTTTCAACCTGCACACCGGCGACATGATCGAAGGCGAAGTACGCACCCCAAAAGACGGTGAACGCTACTTTGCCTTGAACAAGCTGGAAAAAGTCAATGGTGGTGGCCCCGAGGAAAACAAACACAAGGTGATGTTTGAAAACTTGACACCACTGTTTCCCAAAGAGCAAATGCGCCTGGAGCAGGACGGTATCAAAAGTGATGAAAACATCACCGGTCGCATCATCGACATCATTGCCCCCATCGGCAAAGGCCAGCGTGCCTTATTGGTCGCACCGCCCAAGAGCGGCAAGACGGTGATGATGCAGCACATTGCGCACGCCATCTCTGCCAACTACCCGGACAGTTACATGATGGTGCTGCTGGTGGATGAGCGCCCAGAGGAAGTGACTGAAATGCAGCGCACCGTCAAGGGCGAGGTGATTGCATCCACCTTTGATGAGCCCGCAGCCCGCCATGTGCACGTGGCCGAAATGGTGATCGAGCGCGCCAAACGGCTGGTTGAGTTGAAAAAAGACGTGGTAATTCTGCTGGACTCCATCACCCGCCTGGCACGCGCCTACAACAATGTGGTGCCCTCCAGCGGCAAGGTGCTCACAGGCGGTGTTGACTCCAATGCCCTGCAGCGTCCCAAACGCTTTTTGGGTGCGGCACGCAATGTGGAAGAAGGCGGCTCACTGACCATCATCGCCACAGCACTGGTGGACACTGGCAGCCGCATGGATGAAGTGATTTTTGAAGAATTCAAAGGCACTGGCAACTCCGAGATTCATCTGGACCGTCGTTTGTACGAAAAGCGCGTGTTCCCGTCCATTCAACTCAATCGCAGCGGCACCCGCCGTGAAGAATTGCTGTTGCAGCCCGAAATATTGCAAAAAACCCGTATCCT
>JBGSRY010000135.1:0-3550 GCA_041737325.1 Rhodoferax sp.
GGTATTCGTCATAGCTCACATACAAGTGTTTGCCGTCTTCGGTCAACATCAGAATACTCCTCTATTAATAGCTGGTAGCCCTTTATCTACAAGGGCTAGAGGCCTATTTCATCAATAAAATTAATCAGCCAAAAAAGGATGGCGCATCATGATGGTGTGGTCGCGATCGGGGCTGGTGGAGATGACGTGGATCGGCACCCCCGTGACTTGCTCGATGCGTTGCAAATACAGACGTGCGGCCGGCGGCAATTGGTCGTATTGGGTCACACCCACGGTGCTTTCGCTCCAGCCTTCCAGGGTTTCGTAAATGGGTTTGCAGCGTGCAATGTCGTCTGCACCCATCGGCAGGATGTCGGTGATGCCGCCGTCGAGTTCATAACCGGTGCACAGTTTGAGTTCTTTCAGGCCGTCGAGCACATCCAGTTTGGTGATGCACAGCCCTGTCAAGCCGTTGACCTGAGCTGAGCGTTTGAGCAAGGCCGCATCAAACCAGCCACAGCGGCGGCTGCGCCCGGTGGTTACCCCTTTTTCTGCGCCCACGGTGCTCATGTGGTAACCGGGCGTGCCCGCCACTTCCCATTCAAGTTCGGTCGGAAACGGGCCACCGCCCACACGGGTGCAATAGGCCTTGGCAATGCCCAGGATGTAGTGCAGCAAACCCGGGCCAACCCCCGCTCCAGCGGCGGCGTTGCCGGCCACGCAGTTGCTGGAGGTGACGAACGGGTAGGTGCCATGGTCCACATCCAGCAGCGTGCCCTGTGCACCTTCAAACAGCAAATTTTCACCTTTCAGGTGGGCATCGTTCAATTCACGGGACACGTCGGCCATCATGGGCTTGAGCAGTTCGGCATGGCGCATGGCTTCGTCATAAACAGCCTGAAACAACACCTCACCGTCTTTCATGTAGGGGGCCAGGGTGGGGCCAAAGTCAAATGACCTGGAACCCAAAAAAGTGGTCAGCACATGGTTGTGCAGGCTCAGCAAGGTACGCAATTTGCTGGCAAAGCGCTCCGGGTACTTCAGGTCTTGCACGCGCAGGGCACGGCGCGCAATTTTGTCTTCGTAGGCCGGGCCAATGCCGCGCCCGGTGGTGCCGATTTTTTCGCTACCGCCCTGCTCGCGCGCGTCCTCACGTGCCACGTCCAGCGCCGCGTGAAACGGCAAAATCAAGGGGCAGAGTTCGCTGACGCGCAAACGCGAACGCACGTCAACACCGACTTTTTCGAGCCCGGCAATTTCTTCGAACAATTTGGCCGCAGACAGCACCACACCATTGCCGATGTAGCACTTGACACCCGCGCGCATGATGCCGCTGGGGATCAGGTGCAAGGCAGTTTTAACCCCGTTGATCACCAGGGTGTGACCGGCGTTGTGTCCGCCCTGGAAACGCACCACACCTTGTGCGCTTTCAGTTAGCCAGTCCACCAGTTTGCCCTTGCCTTCGTCGCCCCACTGGGAGCCCACCACCACCACATTTCGTCCTTTGATCGCAGTCATTTCAATTTGCCTCTTGTTTCAATTCAGTGCCTGCACAACCCACTGACCAGCTACCTCGATCAGTTCACGGTCGCACAAAAATTCATCGACTTCACGTTCGTGTCCGGGTAAGACGCACACCACAATTTCACCCTGGGCGCGCAAGGCCGCAATGGTTGCATTCAAGCGCGCATCATCACGCCACGGGGCATGAACGGCTGGCTTTAAAGGTCGTGCAGCAACGGCACTGACCAGCGCCTTGATATCCAGACTGAAGCCTGCCGCCGGACGGTTGCGGCCAAACACCGCGCCGACTTCGTCATAGCGTCCACCACGCACCAACGCGTTGCTCACGCCGGGCGCATAAATGGCAAAGCGTGCGCCGGTGTAATACGAGTAGCCACGCAAATCGGCCAAGTCAAAGGTCACGTTGACACCGCTCAGGTGATCTGCCAAATGCTTCAAATGTTGTAGCGCCTCATGCACACCCGGCAGGGGTGGGAGTGCTTTTTTAGCCTCAAGCAAGACGTGCTCATCGCCGTACAGTTTGACCAAGGCCAACAAGCCTTGTCGCACCGACGTGGGCATGTCTTGGGTCAGGGCTTTCAACTCAGGGATGTCTTTGACGACCAACGCGGCGTGCAGCTGCTTCAGATGTTGCTCGCTCACCGCCAGACCCGCCAGCAGCACTTTGACCAGACTAGCATCGGCCAGGTCAACGCTGGGTTGCATCAACTTGGCAGCACGCAAACTGTCAAGCGCCAAGGTGAGGACTTCAATGTCGGCTTCCAGACCCGCATGACCGTAAATTTCGGCCCCAAATTGCAACGGTTCACGGGTGGCATGCGGTGCGCTGGCCCGGGTGTGCAGCACCGGTCCGCAGTAGCACAGTCGCGTGACACCAGCGCGGTTGAGCAAGTGCGCATCAATGCGCGCCACTTGGGGTGTGCTGTCAGCCCGCAAGCCCATCATGCGGCCCGAGAGCTGGTCAACCAGTTTGAAAGTTTGCAAGTTCAGCGCTTCACCCGAGCCCGACAACAAGGATTCCAGGTGTTCGAGCAACGGCGGCATGACCAACTCGTAGCCATAGCAGCGGGCGGTGTCCAGCAAATCGCGACGTAATTCTTCGATGTGCCGCGCTTCAGACGGCAAGACATCGGCAATGTGATCCGGCAGGACCCAAGCAGACATGTGATTTTGGTAGGCTGTTAAAAACGCGATTTTACCGGGCTAAAACGCCAGATTGGTTCAAACCACCAACCAAATCAGCAGCACGCCCGACAACAAACTGGCCAAACCAAAAAAACGCAACTGGCCGTCAGAGAGTTGCAGAATTTGCAAAAAAGTTTTGCGCCAGACAGCCGGTGACACAAAAGGCATGAAGCCCTCAATGACCAAAACCAGTGCAAAGGCAAGCCAGAAAGTTGTGCTGTCCAAACCTGACTCCACGCTTATTTTTTCACCGGAACCGGTGCACCGCCCCGCATCGACTTGAAGAACTCGGAGCTGGAGGGGTCAAGCACCATGACATCATTTTTGGATGCAAAAGACGATTTGTAGGCATCCAGGCTGCGGTAGAACTGGGCAAATTGCGGGTCTCGTCCAAAGGCTTCGGCATACAGGCGTGCGGCATCCGCGTCGCCTTCACCCTTGATTTTTTGTGCATCACGGTAGGCATTGGAAACGGTAATTTCACGTTGACGATCGGCATCGGCACGAATCTTTTCGCCTTCAGCGAAGCCGGTGGAGCGCAACTCGTTGGCCACCCGCTTGCGCTCAGCTTCCATGCGGCGGTAAACCGATTCGGTGATGGCATCCACGTAATCAACCCGAGTGATGCGCACATCAATCACATCCACGCCCCACGGTTTGGCACCCCGCACCTGGCTCAGCACTTCTTTTTTAACGTCGTCCATGACTTCTTCGCGCTTGGCAGACAACAGTTCTTTGACCGTGCGTTTGTTGACTTCTTCCTGGAATGCATTGCGCACCACGCGGTTGAGCTGGCTGGCACCGGCGGCTTCGGTGGTACCCACATTTCGGATGTATTCAGTGGGCTCGGAAATACGCCAGC
>JBGSRY010000199.1:0-5796 GCA_041737325.1 Rhodoferax sp.
GGTCCCGCCCGAGCTGTTCTTCAAACCCACGCTGGAGAACTTCCACGAGGTGCAGGAGCGCAGCGACTACCTGCACCACGCCTGGAACTCGGTGGTCACCAGCGTGGTGTCCACCCTGCTCGGCCTGGCGATTGCCGCACCGGCCGCCTACGCCATGGCCTTCTTCAAGGGCAAACACGACAAAGACATCTTGATGTGGATGCTCAGCACCAAGATGATGCCCGCCGTGGGTGCGCTGGTGCCGGTCTATGTGCTCGCGCAAAAGAGCCACCTGCTGGACTCACCGATCGCGCTGATCATCGTGTTCACGCTGTCCAACCTGCCCATCATGGTCTGGATGCTGTATTCGCAGTTCAAGGAGATCCCGCGCGAAATCCTGGAAGCCGCGCGCATGGACGGTGCCACGCTGTGGCAAGAAGCCCGCATGGTGCTGCTGCCGCTGACCATGGGCGGCTTTGCGTCCACCGGTCTGCTGTGTCTGGTGCTGAGCTGGAACGAAGCGTTCTGGAGCCTGAACCTCACCGCGGCCAACGGTGGCACGCTGGCCACGCTGATCGCCGGCTACTCCAGCCCAGAAGGCCTGTTCTGGGCCAAGCTCTCGGCCGCTTCTTTCATGGCGATTGCGCCCATCGTGGTGTTCGGCTGGTTCAGTCAGAAACAACTGGTGCAAGGCTTGACCTTCGGTGCCGTCAAGTAATGAACACCCCCCGGCTTGCCCACTTCGTGTGGCCGCTCTCCCCCTTGCAGGGGGCGGTGTCAGCGGCCCGGCAAAGCCGGTTCCGCGACACCCCTGGTTGGGGGCAGTTGCTCTCCACCACTTGCAATTCAAAAAAATAGGAGCAAACACATGGCATACCTAAATTTAAGTGGTATCGAAAAAATCTTTGGTGAAACCCGCGTCATCAAAGGCATTGACCTGGGGATTCAAAAAGGTGAATTTGTGGTGTTTGTCGGGCCTTCGGGCTGCGGCAAATCCACCCTGTTGCGCTTGATTGCCGGGCTGGAGCACATCAATAGTGGCACGCTGGAACTCGACGGCCGTGACATCACCCACCTGCCATCCAGCAAACGCGACCTGGCCATGGTGTTCCAGAGTTACGCGCTGTACCCGCACATGAGCGTGTTCGAGAACATGAGCTTTGCCCTTAAATTGGCCAAGGCGGACCCGGCGGTGATCAAGGACAAGGTGGAACGCGCGGCCCAAATTTTGAACCTGACGCAGTACCTGGAGCGCACGCCAAAGGAGCTCTCGGGCGGGCAACGGCAACGGGTTGCGATTGGCCGTGCCATCGTGCGTGCGCCCAAGGTGTTTTTGTTTGACGAACCGCTCTCCAACCTGGACGCAGCGCTGCGTGGCCAAACCCGCATCGAAATTGCCAAGCTGCACCGCGACCTGGGAGCCACCACCATTTACGTGACGCACGATCAGGTGGAGGCCATGACGCTGGCCGACCGTGTGGTGGTGCTGCGCGACGGCATCATCGAGCAAGTGGGCACGCCGCTGGAGCTGTACGACCGTCCAGCCAACCAGTTTGTGGCGCAGTTCATTGGCACGCCGCAAATGAACGTGGTCGATGCCGCCCGGCTGCCCGCGCTGGAAGCGGTGTGCGGCCTGCCGATACCCGCAGGCGGCTATGTGGGCCTGCGCCCGGAAAACGTCAGCCTGCATCCGCCTGGCCAGGGCTTGGTGCAAGGCCAGGTGGACTTGATTGAAGCGCTCGGGGCTGAAACCCTGATCTACGTCACCACCACGCAAGGCGCACAGCTGATCGCCCGCCAGACCGAGCGCACACCGCTGCAAGTGGGTGATGCCGTGGGGGTGCAGGTGGATGCGGCGGCAGCACACATTTTTGATAGCAAGGGCCGCATCACCCGCACCGGCCAGACGCACCCAACACCCACCCACTGATGCCCCACTCGCCAACTTCCATCATGAACCCAACCCAACCCTTAAGCGGCCAGGTGGCTGCCGTCACCGGTGCTGCCTCAGGCATCGGTTTTGCCAGTGCGCAGGCGATGATTGCCGCAGGCGCGCAAGTCGTTCTAGTTGACCGCGACGCACCAGCCCTGACCAAAGCCTGTGCCACCCTGGGCAGCGCCGCACTGCCGCTGGTGCTGGATTTGCTCGACCCGGCGCAATGTGCAGCCCTGCCCCAACGCATTCTGGACATGACGGGTCGGCTCGACATCTTCCATGCCAACGCCGGTCTGTATGTCGGCGGTGATTTGGTCGATGCCAGCGACGCAGCCATTGACCGCATGCTCAACCTGAACATCAATGTGGTGATGAAAAACGTGCGTGGCGTGCTGCCCCACATGATCGAACGCGGCGCGGGCGACATCATCATCACCAGTTCACTCGCGGCGCATTTCCCCACCCCCTGGGAGCCGGTGTACGCCTCCAGCAAGTGGGCCATCGACTGTTTTGTGCAGACGGTGCGCCGCCAGGTGTTCAAGCACGGCATCCGCGTGGGGGCGATCTCGCCCGGACCTGTCATTACCGCGCTGCTGGCCGACTGGCCAGCCGAAAAGCTGGCCGAGGCCAAGGCCCAAGGCAGCTTGCTGGAGGCGGCTGAAGTGGCCAATGTGGTGCTGTTCATGCTGACGCGCCCGCGCGGCATGACGATTCGGGACGTGGTGATGCTGCCCACGCAGTTTGACCTTTAAGGCTCCACGCATTTTTTGACCTTCGCAGATTTAAAAGGAACCCATCCATGTACACGATCCTCCATCTGGGTCTGGGCTCATTTCACCGCGCCCACCAGGCCGTTTACCTGCACCAGTTGCAGCAAAGTGGCGACCAGCGCTGGACCCTGGCCGGGGGCAACCTGCGCCCCGACATGTTGGACACCATTGCCGCGCTGCAAGCGCAAGGCGGGGCCTACACGCTGGAAACCGTCACGCCACAAGGCCAGCGCAGCTACACGCGCATCACCTCCATCGGGCGCGTGCTGTCTTACCAGGACGACCTGACCCCGTTGGTTGCGGTGGGGGCCGACCCGGCCACCCGCATCATCTCGTTCACCGTGACCGAGGCTGGCTACTACCTGGATGCGCACAACCGCCTGGACTGGGACACCTTTGCCGACCTGCGCGCGGATCTCCAGACCGTGCAGGCGGGCCAGGCGGGTCACACGATTTACGGCGCTCTGTTCACCCTGCTGCGCGCGCGCATGGCCGCTCACGCGGGGCCAGTGACCCTGCTCAACTGCGACAACCTGCGCCACAACGGCGAACGTGCCCGCGGTGGCCTGCTGCAATTCATTGAAGCGCTGGGTGACAGCGCCCTGCTGGCCTGGGTGCAAACCCACACCACCAGCCCCAACGCCATGGTGGACCGCATCACGCCACGGCCCACCCCCGAGGTGCGTCAGCGGGTGCTGGCCGCCACTGGTGTAGACGATGCCGCCGCACTGATGGCCGAGAGCTTCATACAGTGGGTGATTGAAGACCACTTCATCGCTGGCCGCCCCGCGTGGGAGAAGGTCGGGGCCCAGATGGTGGATTCGGTGCAGGCCTATGAAGAGGCCAAAATCCGCCTGCTCAACGCCACCCACAGCTGCATTGCCTGGGCCGGCACGCTGGTGGGCTACACCTATATCCACGAGGGCACGCTTGATGCGGTGATTCGCCAGCTGGCCTATGACTATGTGACCGACGACACCATCCCGGTGTTGCTGCCGTGCCCGATCAATCTGGAGGCCTACCGCGACGTGGTGCTGGACCGCTTTGGCAACCCGGCCATTCAGGACACCAACCAGCGCGTGGCGATGGACGCATTCTCGAAAATTCCGGCCATGATCGTCCCCACCATCCGTGACCGGCTGGCACGCGGCGAGACCATCGCCAGCGTGGCCATGCTGCCCGCGCTGTTTCTGGCTTACCTGCAACGCTGGCACGCCGGGCAGATTCCCTACACCTACCAGGACCAGGCCATGGACCCGGCCGCCGCCCACGCCATCTGCCAGGCGGCCGACCCGGTGGCCGCGTTCTGCGCCGACCCCGTGCTGTGGGGGGCACTGGCCAGCGATGAACGCCTGCTGCAAGCCATGCGCAGCGCCTTTAACCGTGTCACACTGTTCGTCAAGAACCACCAATCACGCATATAACCGTGTCAAGGCACTGATTTTTTAACCGCTTTTCACGCCCTCATCACCATGGCCAGCCTGCCACGTCAACTCAAGCCCGAACTCGAGCACGACTACCTGCGTTCACCCGACCTGGGCTACGAGAAACCCGACGAGTCCGGCTTTATCCGCTGCCTGTCGCACGGTTTTCCAACCCCGTTGGCACGCTGGCATCACCACGAAGAATACGAACTGCACCTGATCACCGCCACTTCGGGCAAGGTGTTTGTAGGCGACTGGATCGGCCACTTTCAGCCCGGCCAACTGATCCTGACCGGGCCCAGGCTGCCACACAACTGGGTCAGCACCGATGTGCCCGAAGGGGGTGTGGCCGCGCGCGACCTGGTGATCCAGTTTTTGCACGGCCCCATTGAAACCGGCAGCAAGCACATACCCGAACTGCGTGAGGTGCTGCCCCTTTTAGAGCGAGCCAAACATGGCATCGAATTTTTTGGCCTCTACCCGCAGGCTCTGGGACACTGGCAACGGGTCAAAGCCAGTCATGGACTGGCACGTTTTGGAGCGTTTTGCGATTTTCTGAGTGACCTGGCCCAATGCACTGATTACCGGCTGCTGTCCAACGCACAAATTCAGAGTGAGGACAACGATGCGCAGCTCGATCAGATCAACGCCATCGTCAGTCGCATCAGCGACAACCTGACCGAACCGGTGTCTGCCACCGATCTGGCGCATGAGCTGCACATGACCGAAAGCGGGTTTTCACGCTTTTTCCGCCGCGCCACTGGCAATACGTTCACCGATTTTGTCAACCATGTGCGCGTCAGCCGCGCCTGCCAGTTGCTGATGGAGTCCAACCTGCTGATCACCCGTGTGGCCTACGAGGTGGGCTTTAACAACATCGCCAATTTCAACCGGCGCTTTCTCGACATCAAGGGCATGACCCCCAGCGACTACCGCCGCCAGGCCGCCAGCCGCTTTGCCGGCAACGCCTGAAGCCTCTGAACACCTTGACTTTGACACACCATGTATCTTGGCATTGACCTGGGCACGTCCGGCCTGAAACTGCTGCTGCTCGATGCACAGCACCACGTCCACGCCATGGTGGATGCGCCCATCACGCTGCAGCACCCGCATCCGCTGTGGAGCGAACAGCACCCGGCTGAGTGGTGGCAGGCGCTGGAATCTGCCGTAGCCCAATTGCGCACCCGCGCACCACATGCCTGGGGCCAGGTACGCGCCATGGGCTTGTCGGGCCAGATGCACGGTGCGGTGGTGTTGAACGCCAAGCTGGAAGTCCTGCGCCCCGCCATTTTGTGGAATGACGGGCGCTCCGAGGCCCAGTGCATCCTGTTGGAGCAGCGCGTGCCCCAGGCCCGCCAGATCACCGGCAATCTGGCCATGCCCGGTTTTACCGCTCCCAAATTGCTATGGATTAAAGAGCACGAAGCCGATATATTTAAAGGGATAAGCAAAGTTTTATTGCCTAAAGATTGGTTGCGCCTGCAGCTCACAGGCGAAGCGGTTAGCGACATGTCGGACGCATCCGGCACGCTCTGGCTGGATGTGGCCAAGCGTTGCTGGAGCGAGCCCATGCTGGATGCCTGCGGCTTGAACCTGTCGCACATGCCACGCCTGGTGGAGGGCAGCGACCGCAGCGGTGTGTTGCGCCCGGCGCTGGCACGCGCCTGGGGCTTGTCGGCCAACGTGC
>JBGSRY010000215.1:0-8573 GCA_041737325.1 Rhodoferax sp.
GTGTGGCCAAAATTCAGGATGGCGCGCAGACCCGCCTCGCGCTCGTCCTGGCCCACCACCCAGGCCTTGATTTCGCAGCTGCGTTTGACCACATGTGCCAGCGCAGCCGGGTCACGCGCCAGCACGTCACCGATGTGCGCCTCAAGCCAGGCGAACAAGTCCATGTCGGCAATCGGGCCGTATTTGATGATTTCAGCCAAACCGGCGCTGAGCTCCCGATTGGGCAGGGTTTTGAGCGTATCCAGGTCACACACCACCTTCAGCGGCTGGTAGAACGCACCAATCATGTTCTTGCCCAGCGGGTGGTTGATGGCAGTTTTACCCCCCACGGAAGAGTCCACCTGCGCCAGCAGCGTGGTTGGCACCTGCACAAACGGCACGCCGCGCATGTAGCTGGCCGCCGCAAAGCCGGTCATGTCACCCACCACGCCACCGCCCAGTGCGAACAGCACGGTTTTGCGGTCGCAGCCGTTTTGCAACAGGGCATCAAAAACCAGGTTCAGGCTTTGCCAGGTTTTGTGTTGTTCACCGTCGGGCAGCACCACGGTGTGCACTTGGGGATATTTGTCAGCCAAAGCCTTTTGCAGACGGGCTGCATAGAGCGGCCCGACCGTGGTGTTGGTGACGATCAGGGCATGCTGCGCCTGGGGCAACTCGGCATAACTCAAGGGGTTGTCAAACAACGAGCCACGAATCGCGATGTGGTAGCTGCGGCTGCCCAAGTCAATGGCCACGGTTTGGAGGTCGGAAGAGTTCATGCCACCGAGTTTAGAGGCAATGCCAACGCAAGCCCGGCGCACAGGCGGGGTTCAACCCAGATCGTTCATTCGGGTTGAGGTGGCTGGGGCCTGCGGTATTGGAGCAGTACCACCCGTCAATTCCAGTTGCATCATGATCATGTTGACCAAACTGCTCACCGATGGCCGCCCCGTGTCAATGCTGAAGTGCGCCGTTTCACGGTACAGATGGGCACGTTGGGCATGCAGGTCACGCAAGCGTTGCAGTGGATCAGCCACCTGCAGCAAGGGCCGGTTTTTGTCATGCCGCAAACGCCGAAACAAGTCTTCGGGCATCGCGTTGAGGTGTACCACTTGGGTACGTTGATGCAGGTGCAAGCGGTTGTTGGGCCGCAGCACCACACCACCGCCCGTTGAAAGGACGCCTTCGGGCACTTGGGTCAATTCATCAATCACCGATTCCTCAAGATCACGAAAGCGGTCTTCACCCTCACGCTCGAAATACTCTCGAATCGAGCAGCCCAAGCGCTGCTCGATCTCGTGGTCTGAATCAATGAATGGCAACTGCAAGCGCCGGGCCAGTTGACGCCCTACCGTGGATTTGCCCGAGCCAGGCAAACCGATCAAACTGACACGCAGGTGGAACAAGGTTAGCGTGCAACCTTGTCGTTGATGACCTTGGGCGTGATGAAAACCAACATTTCCTGTTTATTGAAGGTTTTGCTGCGCGTCTTGAACAAGTTGCCAATACCAGGCAAATCACCCAGCATCGGAACTTTGGTCTCGCTGTCAATTTCGGTCATCTCAAAGATACCCCCGATGACCACCGTGCCACCGTTTTCAACCAGCACCTGGGTTTGAATGTGCTTGGTGTTGATGGCAAAGCCAGCGGCCGTGGATTGTCCGACCGTATCTTTGTTCACA
The DNA here is from genome assembly GCA_041737325.1 of Rhodoferax sp. GTDB lineage: Bacteria > Pseudomonadota > Gammaproteobacteria > Burkholderiales > Burkholderiaceae_C > Rhodoferax. Next base: position 1,662 of record JBGSRY010000215.1, read on the forward strand.
TCCAGGGCCAAAATGATGTTCCCCTCGGGCGTGATTTGAGGTGTCACTTCAAGCTTCAAATTGGCTTTGCGAAAAGCAATCGATGTCGCACCACTGGAGGTGGCCACTTGATACGGCAACTCTGTCCCCTGCTCGATCAAGGCCTTGATCTGATCCGCCGTCACAACCCTCGGACTGGATACCACTTTACCCTTTCCATCCGCTTCCAATGCCGACAATTCCAGGTTCAAGAAGCGGTTGGCTGCGGCATTAAAAATGGAAAGCGCAAAGGTAGCGGGCTGATAGCCCCGCTGCCCTGCTGCAGGCAAATTCACAAAACTGCCTGATGTGGTACCCGCCGTGCCGTCTACATAACTCGACCCGATAGCAGCCCCAAAACCCGTCCCGCCTGAAGCGTCGGCTCGTGCACCACCACCGAGCTTGATACCCAGTGACTTGCCAAAGGTATCCGAAGCTTCAACGATCCGGGCCTCAATCAACACTTGCCGGGCAGGAATGTCCAGCTTGGCGATCAGCTGTTGAACCTGTTCAAGTTTGCTCGGAATATCCGTCACAAAAAGTTGATTGGTACGCGCTTCAGAGATCACACTGCCACGGGCACTGAGCAGACGCGCACCGGCTGTCGAACCTGCCGCTGCGGCAGTCAGCTGCGCAGCCACATCGGTTGCCTTGGTGTAATTGAGCTGAAACGCCTGGGTTCGCACAGGCTCCAACCCCTGTAGCGCTGCAGCCGATTCCAGGTCAAGCTTTTCCTTGGTGTTGATCTCATCTTTGGGCGCAATCCACAGCACATTGCCTGTTTTGCGCATACCCAATCCCTTGGACTGCAAAATGATGTCCAACGCCTGATCCCAAGGCACGTCCTGCAGACGCAAAGTGACCGTGCCATTGACTGAATCAGAAGTGATGATGTTGAAATTGGTAAAGTCAGCGATCACTTGCAGCAACGACCGAACCTCAATGCTCTGGAAGTTGAGTGACAGCTTTTGTCCGGTGTAGCCAGGGCCTTGCGACAGTTTCGAGCTATCCACCTTGAGCGGCTTCACTTCCACCACAAATTGCTCATCGGTCTGGTATGCGCTGTGAGTCCATTGGCCCTGCGGCTCGATCACCATGCGCACACGGTCACCCACTTGTGAGGCGCTGATGGTTTTAACAGGGGTACCGAAATCGGCCACATCCAGACGGCGGCGCAAGCCCTCGGGCAAGGTGGTTTTCATGAATTCAACCACCAGGGTTTGACCTTGCTGACGAATGTCCACACCCACCTGGTTGTTTGGCAAAGCCACCACAACACGCCCGGTAGCATCTTCTCCACGGCGGAAATCCATATCCCGCAGGGGCATGGTGTCCCGGTTTTGATTTTCAGCAAACACTTGCGGCGCAGTAGCAGCCACCGCGCCCACCAGGGGGTCGAGCAGCACCAGCAGAGATTTACCCTGGATTTGTGTTTTGTAGGTGGTGTACTGCTTTAAATTAAGTACCACACGTGAGCGTCCGCCGGCCTGAACGACGCTAACTGACTTCAGATTCCCCTGGTTAATCTCAATGTTCGAGCGCCCCATGGTACTGACCACATTCGGAAAGTCCAGTGCAATGCGCGCCGGCGACTGAATTGAAAACCCGGCCGGTAATGCGGTTGGAGCCTGACTCAGATCGACCTTGACGACTTCAACACCACTCTGCAACGAACCGGTAACGGCCTCGATGCTCACTTGGGCTTGCACCCAACCGGCGCTGGCCAACAGCACGGCAGCTAAAGAAAAACGTCGGAACAACGACACGAAACACTGGCTGTTATTCATTTTCATTTTGACCTCTCTTGCAACTGCAAACTGGCAGTACGTTCAATCCATTCACCTGCTGCATCTTGCACAATTTCACGCAAACTCACTTCGGTTTCGGAAATTTTGGTGACCCGTCCGTAGTTCAACCCCAAGTGTTCGCCTTGGCGAACCTGGTACAGCAATTTGCCAACCGTAACCAAAGCCACAGGCTTGCCCGCCTTGATCATGCTGCCCACCATCGCCATCGCATCAACGGGAAACTCTTCAAGCGGCTCTTTACGACGCGCCAGCTCAGGGGCAATGAGTGCACCATTTGAGGCCGCTTGCGACGCATCTTTTTTCAGAGCCTGCGCCAATTTTTGATTGCTGAAAGGCTCCATTTCGCCAGCTGCTGCATAGTTTTCTGGCTGAAATAATTTGGGCTCAGCAATGGGCGTGATTTTGGGGTGTGTCTCACTGCGCTGCTGCGCCATCCATTGCTGCAATTCATCTTCTGATGCCACCCCACAGCCCGCCAACAGCCCAAGCACGGTCAAACCAACCAGTCGATACAGATACTTACTCATTTGGTCGGCCCTTTTTTGGCTGCCGCTTTACGTTGAGCAGAAATTTCGTCCGCATCCAGATAGCGAAAGGTTTTGGCGGTGGCATCCATCGACAAAACGCCGTCTTTGGCAGGCAAGATAGACAAGTTGTTCAGCGTCACAATGCGGGACAAGTTGGCAATATCCGCCGCAAAATTCCCGATGTCGTGGTAACGACCCGTGACCCGCAAGGTGATGGGTAATTCAGCGTAGTAGTCCTTGACTGCAATTTGACCTGGCCGGAACAGATCGAACTGCAGGCTGCGTCCTAGCCCAGCCTGGTTGATATCAGACAGCAACGCATCCATTTCCGCTTTGCTGGGCAGTTGCTTTTCAAGTTGCGTGACGTATTGAAGCACCTGTTCGCGCTGCTTTTTCAATGCTTGCAAATTGACCGCTTTACCCAACTTGACTTTGTACTCGTCGCGCAATTTGAGTTCTTTTTCTTGCTCGGTCGTTAATTCAACCTGCGTATCACTGAGCCACAAAAACCACAGAATCACCAACAAAACAGCCACAACGGCCACGAACACGGCGTAACGCGGTAGCGTCGGCCAGTTGGAAGGGTCTTTGGGGTCAAGATTTCTGAATTGGCTGGCCAACGAATTTGACAGCCGTTTGAAGTCCATATCGATTTTCATAGAAGTTGCCATATGGGGTGCTCCTATTTTCCGACAGCAGGGCTGGATGCCGCCACCGCTGCTTTCACCGGCAACACACCACTGGAAACAACCTCCGTAGGTTTGCCTGCCATGTCGTTTTGCACCAGCTTCACATTGATTTTAAAATTGGCCACACGTCGCACATCACGCGGCGCAAGGGTAACGGAACCCGCCACAATTTCAATCAACTCCGGGCGTGCAAACCAAGGCGAATGGTTGCTTAAATTACGCAGCAGTTCAGACACCCGTTCATTGGATTGCGCTACCCCCTGCAAGGCCACGTTTTTACCGTCTTGCCGCATGCTGTTGACGTAAACGCCATCAGGCAATTGACGCACCAGTTCCACCAACAAATGCACCGGCAAATTACGGTCAGACTGCAAATCTTCAACCGCTTGCTGGCGCGCACGCAACGCAGCAATCTCAGCCTCCAGACCAGCAATATCCTTGATTTGGGTATCAAATTTTTTGATTTCAGTTTGGAGCACCAGGTTTTTCCCCTGCTGTGCCGATATTTGTGTTTGAAACCACAAAAACACCAACCCAGCCAGCAAACCTCCAACGAGCGCAGACACACCCAAACTAACGTTAAAGATGTCTTTGCGTTGTTTTCGAGCCGCCTCACGGTGCGGCAACAAGTTGATCAATATCACTACATGAACCTCCGCAATGCCAACCCGCAAGAGGTCAAATAAGAAGGCGCTTCACGCGTCATTTTGTTGAGCTTGATGCCATCAGCTATATCCATGCCATCAAAGGGATTCACCAGAGAACATGCAAAACCGGTTTGCTGGGTCACCGCTTCAGTTAAATCCGGCAAGGCTGAAGACCCCCCGGCCAGCATGACCATATCCACTTTGTTGTGCGTCGTACTGGTAAAGAAGAACTGCAAGGCACGACCGATTTCTTGCACCAGGTTATCGATAAAAGGCTTGAGCACCGCGCCAGCGTAATCGTCAGGTAAATCGCCACTGCGTTTTTTGGTTTCAGCCTCTTCCATTGAAAACCCATATTGACGCACGATCATTTGCGTCAACTGCGCACCACCAAAAGCCTGATCGCGGTCATACAACAGCTCATCGCTTCGAATCACTTGCATGCTGGTGGTCGCAGCCCCCACTTCAAACAGCGCCACGATGCTCCCCACCCCCTGATTGGGCATTCGACCAATCAAACGCCCTGCCGCCAGCCTTGAGGCATAAGACTCCACATCAACAATCACGGGTTTTAAACCCACCGCCTCGGCCAAGCCTTGAATGTCTTGCACTTTTTCACGCCGTGAAGCTGCAATCAAAACTTCCACGTCGCCCGTTGCATTGGAGCTAGGGCCCACAATGCAGAAATCGAGGCTCACCTCATCCAAAGGAAAAGGGATGTACTGGTTGGCCTCTGATTCGACCTGTGCTTCGAGCTCTTGATCAGACATGCCGCCGGGCAAGACAATTTTTTTAGTGATGACGGCGGAGGGTGGCAGTGCCATGGCCACATTTTTGGTTTTGGTCCCACTTCGCTTAATCAGGCGGCGCACTGCATCGGCCACCTCGTCAAATTTTTCAACGTTGCCATCGGTGATCCAGCCACGCTCGAAGGGCATCATTGCACAGGTTTCAAGCACCAAATTCCCGGCTTTGTCCTGACTCAACTCCACCAGCTTGGCACTGGAAGAACTGATGTCCAGACCCAGCATCGGAGCAGGTTGGCGACTAAATAGCGACCCCAATGAAAACAATACGATCCCCTTAAAAAATCTTTGTTGCCTTGGCAACTCTTGACACTTCACTTGAATAGTAGCAGCAAGAGTGTTGTCTCGCAATGAGATTTACCCGTTTGGTCACAGGCAACCGTTGCCAAATATCAACGCTTTTTGTAACCACACCGCAAAAAAAACAAGGAATGAAACTGTTTTCGCCCACACTTGTCCCAAGCGACAAATGCTGACCTGATCACACCAGATGCCCATTTTTATAATGCACGGCATCACCTTCTCATCTTATGTCTGAAAAAAACTCCACCACCACCGCCGGATCCAGCAAGCCCGCCACACGTGCCAAGCGCGCGCCCATGCATTGGGGCCTGAAGTGGCTGCTGGTGGCAGTGGGGCTGTTGCTGGCTGGACTACTTTCAGCGTTGATGGTGGGTGCGCTGGCCCTGGCGGTAGCGTTTCCCAACCTACCCGACATCTCTGCCTTGTCAGACTACCGGCCCAAATTACCGCTGCGGGTTTTTTCAACCGAAGGCATCTTGATTGGTGAATTTGGTGAAGAGCGACGTCACCTGACCCCTATTCAAGAAATCCCCCAAGTCATGAAAGATGCCGTGCTGGCCATTGAAGATGCCCGGTTTTACCAACATGGCGGCGTGGACTACAAAGGCATGGTACGCGCCGCGCTGGCCAACCTGGGGCGCATCAAAAGCCAAGGCGCGTCCACCATCACGATGCAGGTGGCCCGAAACGTCTACCTCTCGTCGGAAAAAACCTACACCCGCAAAATTTATGAAATCCTGCTCACCTTCAAACTGGAGCACATGCTGACCAAGGATCAAATCCTTGAGGTTTACATGAACCAGATTTTTTTGGGTAACCGGGCGTATGGTTTTGCGGCAGCGTCAGAGGCTTATTTTGGTAAACCGCTCAAAAAAATCTCAATCGCCGAAGCGGCCATGCTGGCCGGCTTGCCCAAAGCCCCTTCGGCTTACAACCCCATCACCAACCCCAAACGCGCCAAGTCACGCCAGCTCTACATCATTGAACGCATGCTTGAAAATGGTTTCATCACCGCCGAACAGGCCGATGCCGCCAAACGGGAAGAACTCAAAGTCAAAAGCAACTCGGACAACACGGGTGTCCATGCTGAGTACGTGGCAGAAACGGTTCGCCAACTCATGTTTGCCCAATACGGAGAAGACACGTACACCCGCGGCCTGAATGTGTACACCACCTTGCGCACAGAAGATCAATCTACCGCCTACAGTGCACTGCGCCGCGGCATCATGAATTACGAGCGCCGCCAGGTTTATCGTGGGCCGGAAAAATTTGTCAGTCTGCCCGGCACACAAGCCGAGATGGATGACGTGATTGACGAAGTACTGCAAGAGCACCCTGACAACGGGGACGTGCTGTCGGCTGTGGTACTGGATGCGAACGCCAAAAAAATCCAGGCGATACGCCAAAACGGCGAAATCATCGAGATCACCGGCGAAGGCCTCAAGCCAGCCCAATCCGGCCTGTCTGACAAAGCGGCTGCCAACATCAAAATCCGGCGCGGGGCGGTGATCCGGATTGTGCAAACCCCCAAGCAAAGCTGGGAAATCACCCAACTCCCCGAGGTCGAAGGGGCGTTTGTGGCGCTAGACCCGCGTGACGGCTCCATCAAAGCCATGGTCGGTGGTTTTGACTTTGCCAAAAACAAATTCAACCACGTCACCCAGGCCTGGCGTCAGCCGGGTTCGAGCTTTAAACCTTTCATCTACTCCGCCTCTTTGGAACATGGCGTGACCCCGGCCACCGTCATCAACGATGGCCCCCTGTTCTTCAGTGCCGGTGTCACCGGGGGGCAGGCCTGGGAGCCGAAAAATTACGACGGCAAGTTTGAAGGGCCCATGACCATGCGACGCGGCCTGGCCAAATCCAAAAACATGATTTCAATCCGGATTTTGCAGATGGTGGGGGCCCAGAACGCACAAGACTGGGCCACGCGTTTCGGCTTTGATGCCGACAAACATCCGGCGTACCTGACGATGGCGTTGGGAGCCGGGTCTGTAACACCCATGCAAATGGCCACGGCCTATTCAGTGTTTGCCAACGGTGGCTATCGGGTCAACCCCTGGCTGATCCAGAAAGTGACCGACCAGCGCGGCAAAGTGCTGTCCGAACTCCAA
>JBGSRY010000261.1:0-1842 GCA_041737325.1 Rhodoferax sp.
GCGCGGTACACCGGGGCCACCCAGGGCAGCGCGCCCACGGTGAGTCGCTCGCCACGCGCATGCAGGCGGCGCAGCAGCGGCTCGGTCATGACCGCGTCGCCAATCCATTGCGGCGCGATGACCAGAGAGCGAACCAAGTTGTTCAATTGGCTCGAATTAATTGGAATCTGACCCCAATTAATGGCTGTGGACGTGCTCGCCCGCTTTGAGCTGGTAAACCGTGCCGCAATACGGGCACTTGGCCTGGCCGGTATGGGCCACGTCCAGGTAAACCTTGGGGTGGGTGTTGGCTACTTCCATGTTGGCCAGCGGGTTGGGGCAATAGACCCCGCCGGCGTGGTTCAGGTCTTTGGCCAAGAGTTCAACGGTTGCAGTTGTCATGGGATTTACTCAGGTAGGGACGGGACTGACTTTTGGTGCGTTGCGGTGGTCTGTCCCGCAAGGTCTCAGACTTTCGTCAGCCAATGGGCATATTTGGGGTTGCGGCCGTTGACGATATCAAAGAACGCGCTTTGGATTTTTTCGGTGATCGGGCCACGGCTACCGCAGCCCAGGGTCAGGCGATCGAGTTCACGAATGGGGGTGATCTCGGCCGCTGTGCCGCTGAAGAACGCCTCGTCACAGATGTAGACCTCATCGCGGGTGATGCGCTTTTGCACCACTTCAAGTCCCAAGTCTTTGCAGATGTGCAGCACGGTGTTGCGGGTGATGCCGTTTAACGCACCCGCGGACAAGTCGGGCGTGTAGACCACGCCGTCTTTGACCACAAACAAATTTTCGCCCGAGCCCTCTGAGACAAAGCCACCAGCATCGAGCAGCATGGCTTCGTCGTAGCCATCGTCCAGCGCTTCCATGTTGGCCAAAATCGAGTTGGTGTAGTTGCTGACCGCCTTGGCTTGCGTCATGGTGATGTTGACGTGGTGGCGGGTGTAGCTGGAAATTTTGACGCGGATGCCACGCGTCATGCCCTCGTCGCCCAGGTAAGCGCCCCAGGCCCAGGCCGCCACCATCAGGTGGATGTGGTTGCCCTTGGGGCTGATGCCGAGCTTGCGGCTGCCGATCCAGCTTAAGGGGCGCAGGTAGCAGCTTTCCAGCTTGTTGGCGCGTACCACATCGCATTGCGCCTGCATGATTTGCTCTTTGGTGAACGGAATGGTCATGCGCAAAATCTTGGCGCTGTTGAGCAGGCGTTGGGTGTGTTCTTCGAGCCGGAAAATAGCGGTGCCGTTGGCCGTGTTGTAGGCGCGCACGCCTTCAAAAACACCGCAGCCATAGTGCAGGGTATGCGTCAACACATGGACCTTGGCATCACGCCAATCGACCAGTTGGCCATCCATCCAGATTTTTCCGTCGCGGTCAGACAGGTCGGGGGGCATAGGGCTCATCGTTGGTTCCTTGAAAGTAGGGGTTTGCAGTGCTGCAAAACGCGAATTCTACGATTTGGCCGCAGCGGCTTGGCACGCCGTCCAGCGCACGCCCACGCACAACCCGCCCAAGGTGCTGGAGCGGCTCACGTCGACCTGTGCCTGGTACACCTTGGCAATGCGCCGCACAATCGACCAGCCCAAGCCGCTGCCGGTTTGCTCTGTGCCCAGCACGCGGTAAAAGCGCTCACCCAGGCGTGCCATCTCGGCATCGGCCAAGCCTGGGCCACTGTCTTGCACCTGCAGCGTCACCCAGCGGCCATCGGTCTGGATGGACACCGCCACACGGGCGGCATCCGGGCTGTAGCGCAGGGCGTTGTCCAGCAAGTTGCGCACCAGCACACTGGTGAGCATGTCGTCAGCCCGAATCAGCGCCGCTGCCGGCGCGTCAAGCTCCAGCACTTGCCCGCGCGCCAGC
>JBGSRY010000158.1:0-2604 GCA_041737325.1 Rhodoferax sp.
GCTTTGGTCCGAGCACAGCAGCACCATCAGCGCGTCCAAGTCTTGCGGCTGCCCGACACGCTTGCGCGGCAGCATCTGGATCAGTTTTTTGCCGCCTTCCGTGTCCCAATGCGCATGGTTGATTTCGGTGTCAATGTAGCCTGGGCAAATGGCATTGACGTTGATGCCAAAGCGGCCCCATTCCAGCGCCATGGCTTTGGTCATTTGAATCACGGCCGCTTTGCTCATGCAATACACGCCAATCTTGGGCAGCACTTTCAGGCCGGCCATGCTGGCCACGTTGACAATGCGCCCGCCGGTGAAACTGCCCGGGGCCGAACCTTGGGAGCGCGCCAGCATGCGCTTGCCGACCTCTTGCGCCACAAAAAATGCACCCCTGACATTGGTGTTGAACATAAAGTCATAGTCGGCAGCACTCACGTCCTGAATGCGCTGGGTGGTGCTGACCCCGGAGTTGTTAACCAGAATATCGATGGAGCCAACTTCGGTTTCGGTGTGTGCCACCGCTGAGCGAATCGAGTCCAGGTCAGTGACATCCAGTTCAACCACGTGGGCATCGCCGCCCGCAGCCTCAATTTGAGCCCGCAGTTGTTTGAGTTTTTCAACCCGGCGGCTGGCCAGCACCACGGCTGCCCCCGCGCCGGCCAAGGTGCGGGCAAACTGCGCCCCCAAGCCGCTTGAAGCCCCAGTGATCAAAGCCACCCGGCCCGACAAGTCGATGCTGTACGCCATGTTGATTTCTCCGAATAAAAATAGAACGATCGTTCTATTATCAGTAATCCCGTGCCTAAAATCTGGTTTTGTCGAAGACAATCCGCGCAAGCTGGAGCCCGCGACACTGGAGCTTCTAGTTTAAAGCGTTGACCTGATCCTGTTTCATCAAGCGAGACTCACCATGACACCCGAAGACATCCTGACTCTATTTGGCCCCCGTGAATCCATGGCATACGACGTGGTGGTGGTTGGCGGTGGCCCAGCTGGCCTCTCCACCGCCATCCGATTAAAGCAATTGGCGGCTGAAAAAGGGCAAGACGTGTCGGTGGTGGTGCTGGAAAAAGGCTCCGAGCCGGGCGCACATATCTTGTCGGGTGCGGTGCTCGACCCCCGGTCTCTCACCGAGCTGTTCCCCGACTGGAAAGCCATGGGCGCGCCCTTGAACCAGCCCGTGACCGATGAAGCCATGATGTTTCTGTCTGAGTCCACCGGCTACCGCACCCCCAACATGCTGCTGCCGCAATGCAGCCAAAACCACGGCAACTACATCATCAGCCTGGGGGCGCTCACGCGCTGGTTGGCGCAGCAAGCTGAAAGCTTGGGCGTGGAAATTTTCCCCGGCTTTGCTGCAGCCGAAGTGCTCTATGACGACAACGGTGCGGTCAAGGGGGTTGCTACCGGCAACATGGGCATTGAAAAGAGCGGTGAGCCTGGCCCCAACTTTCAGATTGGCATGGAACTGCTAGGCAAGTACACCGTGTTTGCTGAAGGTGCGCGTGGCCATCTGGGCAAACAAGTCATTGAGCGTTTCAAGCTCGACGCAGGCTGTGACCCGCAAAGCTACGCCATTGGCATCAAAGAACTGTGGCAGGCCGAGCCCTCACGCCATCAACCCGGGCTGGTGGTGCACACCGCCGGCTGGCCGATGGAGAACAACACCTACGGCGGCTCGTTTCTGTACCACATGGAAGACAACAAGATCGCCATGGGTTTCATCACCGGCCTGAACTACAGCAACCCTTACTTGAGCCCATTTGAAGAATTCCAGCGCTGGAAGACCCACCCCAACATCCGCTGGTATCTGGAAAATGACCAAGGCCAAATCACCGGCAAACGGCTGGCTTATGGTGCGCGCGCCATCACGGCGGGGGGACTCATGTCACTGCCTAAAACCGTGTTTCCGGGCGGAGCGCTGGTAGGCTGCGACGCGGGCTTTTTGAACGTGAGTCGCATCAAGGGCAGCCACTCGGCCATCAAATCCGGCATGTTGTGCGCCGAGGCTGCGTTTGATGCAGTCGCGGCGGGCCGGGCCCAAGATGAACTCAGCGCTTACCCGCAAGCCTTCGAAGCCAGCTGGTTGCATGACGAGCTCAACAAATCACGCAACTTCAAGGCCTGGTTCAAATACGGATTGCGCGTCGGCACCCTGATGAACGGGTTTGAACAATTTGGGTTGAAAGCCAGAATGCCGTGGACGATTCGCCGTGACAAACCCGATCACGCCTACCTGAAACCGGCCGCCGAGTGCCAACCCATTGACTACCCCAAGCCCGATGGCAAACTCACCTTTGACCGACTCTCCAGTGTCTTCATCAGCAACGCCGCCCATGAAGAAAACCAGCCTGCCCACCTGACGCTAAAAGATGCCAGCGTGCCAGTCAACATCAACCTGGCCAAATACGCCGGGCCGGAGGCGCGCTACTGCCCAGCCGGGGTGTACGAATTTGTCAAAAATGACAACGGCTCCGACCGCCTGCAAATCAACGCCGCCAACTGCGTGCACTGCAAAACCTGTGACATCAAAGACCCTTACCAGATCATCAACTGGGTGACGCCCGAAGGCGGCGCGGGGCCGAATTATTCGAATTTGTAGGTTTGGGATTCGGGATT
>JBGSRY010000347.1:0-7640 GCA_041737325.1 Rhodoferax sp.
GCCAGCGCGTGCTGCGGGTGCGAAGCCAGGCCGGGGTAATAGACCCGCGACACTTCGGGCTGGTCTTGCAGCCAGCTGGCCAGCGCCAGGGCGTTGGCGCACTGGGCTTGCATGCGCAGCGACAGGGTTTCCATGCCTTTGGTCACCACCCAGGCATTGAACGGCGACAGCACCACACCGACGGTACGGTTGATGGGCCAAAACACGTCGTTGACATATTTTTGACTGCAGCAAATGGCACCGGCCATCACGCGCCCCTGGCCGTCAAGGTATTTGGTACCGGAATGGATGACAAAGTCGGCCCCGTATTCAGTGGGGCGTTGCAATGCAGGGGTGCAAAAGCAGTTGTCCACTGCCAGCAAGGCCCCGCCCTCATGCGCCACTTGCGCCAGCGCGGCGATGTCGCAAATGTCGGTGAGTGGATTGGTTGGCGTTTCTGCAAACAGCAATTGGGTGTTGGGGCGCATGGCGGCACGCCACTGGGCCACATCGGTTTGGGACACAAACGTGGTGGTGATGCCAAACTTGGAAAATTCACCCGCAAACAGGCGCAGCGTGGAGCCAAACACCGACTGCGAACACACCACATGGTCGCCCGCCTTGAGCACGCCCATGCCCAGCAGCAAGATGGCGGACATGCCCGTCGATGTGGCCATGGCGGCCTCAGTGCCTTCCAGGGCGGCCAGGCGTTGCTCCATGCCACTCACGGTGGGGTTGCCGACGCGGGTGTAGGTGTAGCCGTCTTCTTCGTTGGCAAACCGCTTGCGTGCGGTTTCGGCATCAGGCTGGATAAAGCTGCTGGTGAGGTACAAGGCCTCTGAGTTTTCACCGTACTGGCTGGGCGCGCTGCCCACGCGCACCGCCAGGGTGTCACGGTGCAGGTTATCTGGGAGTTTTTTAGCCGTCATAGATCCGTTTTCAAATCAGTCGTCGATTTATTCTTCAAATTAATCTTCGTTATTGGGCAGCGCCAGGCGCGAGTTGTCGTCGGTGGACTCGTCTGCCACCACCCGGTTGGCATTCAGGCGCACGATGTCTTCCAGCGTCACATCACCCGTCACATACACACCGTCAAAACACGAGGCATCAAAGTTTTTGATCAAAGGGTTGAGCGAACCAATGGCTTTTTTCATGGCATCCACGTCCTGATAGATCAGTGCGTCACAACCAATAATCTGGCGGATTTCTTCGACCGTGCGGTTGTGCGCCACCAGCTCTTGCGGGGTGGGCATGTCGATGCCATAGACATTGGGGTAACGCACCGGCGGCGCGGCGCTGGCCATGTAGACCTTGCGCGCCCCGGCATCGCGCGCCATTTGCACAATTTCTTTCGAGGTGGTGCCGCGCACAATGGAATCGTCCACCAGCAGCACGTTGCGGCCTTTGAATTCGCTGGCGATCACGTTGAGTTTTTGGCGCACTGATTTTTTGCGCACGTTTTGCCCCGGCATGATGAAGGTACGACCCACATAACGGTTTTTGACAAAGCCTTCGCGGTACGGCAAACCCAGCAATTGCGCCAGTTGCGCGGCGCTCGGGCGGCTGGACTCAGGGATTGGAATCACCACATCAATTTCATTCGGCGGCACAGTCGAGATCACGCGCTTGGCCAGGGTTTCACCCAAATTCAAACGCGCTTGGTAGACCGAAATGTTGTCCAGCACCGAGTCGGGCCGGGCCAGGTAAACAAATTCAAAAATGCACGGGTTGTGCACCGGGTTTTCGGCACACTGCTGGCTGTGCACTTGGCCTTGCAGGTCGATGAACACCGCTTCGCCAGGCTCGACGTTGCGCTCGAACTGGTGCGACGTGCCTTCCAGTGCCACCGATTCGCTGGCCAGCATCCAGGTGTCTTCGCTGCGCCCCAGGCACAACGGACGAATGCCGTGCGGATCACGAAACGCCAGCACGCCATGGCCGGCAATCAGTGCGATCACCGCGTAGGAGCCCTTGATGCGTTGGTGCACCCGGCGCACGGCATTGAACACGTCGCCAGGGGTCAACGGCAGGCCGCGCGTGGTTTCACCAATTTCATGCGCCAGCACATTGAGCAGCACCTCGGAGTCGCTCTCGGTGTTGATGTGGCGGTGGTCGGCGTTGAACAGCTCGGCTTTGAGGGCATGGGCATTGGTCAGGTTGCCGTTGTGCACCAGCACAATGCCAAACGGCGCGTTGACGTAAAACGGCTGCGCTTCTTCTTCACTGAAAGCGTTGCCCGCCGTGGGGTAGCGCACCTGGCCCAGGCCACAGTTGCCAGGCAACGAGCGCATGTTGCGGGTGCGAAACACGTCGCGCACCATGCCCTTGGCCTTGTGCATGAAAAATTTGCGATCCAGCTGCGTCACGATGCCCGCCGCATCCTGACCCCGGTGCTGCAACAGCAGCAGCGCGTCGTAAATCAACTGGTTGACCGGAGCGTTACTGACAACGCCAACAATTCCACACATTTACATGTCCAATCTATTCAAATACTGCCGTCACACGGGAAAAAACTTTTGAAAATCTACCGGCATCAGCGGCTTGATGCCTTTGAGCACCACCCCGGCCACCGACACCCCAGTGGATTCCTGCCACATGGGACTGGTTTTAATGGGGGTCATGCCAGCCAGCAAGCTTGCCAACAGCAGCAACAGCGCCCCCCGACACACGCCAAACACGGCCCCCAAAGCACGGTCAAACGGGCTCAAGCCCACCGACGACACCAACTTCTTGACCACCACGGCCACCAGGCCGCCGACCATGACCGTGGCGATGAACACCAGCACAAACCCGGCGGCATAGCGCAGCACCGCACTGGAACCGCTCATGGGCAAATAGGCCGCCACATCCAGCGCCAGCCACTGCGCCAACACAAAAGCCGCCACCCAACTCAACAGCGACAACACTTCAAACACCAAGCCACGCCAAGCCCCCAGCAACAGGGAAGCCAGCAACACGCCAACAAAGATCCAGTCCAGGGCGGGCATGGGCAAAGCGTCAGAGCGTCAGCAACGCGGCTGGCAAATTGAGTTTTTTGATTTTTTCAGCGGTTTTTTCAGCCTCAGCCTTGGCACTGAAGGGCCCCACCCGCACGCGGATGCGTTTGCCGTCTTTGGTGTCCGCCACATGGGTGTAGGTTTTGAGGCCCGCCCGCTCCAGCTTCAAACGCACCTCATGGGCACGGGTGGCATCGGCAAAGGCCCCCACTTGCAACACATAACGCCCGGCCTGCGCCGCGGCAGTATCTGGTTGTTGCGGTTTTTGATCAGGCTGCGCCCCATGCGCTTTGGCTGCATCAGCCGGTTTGCCAGGCGCACTGGCCACCGCTTTGACAGGTTTAAGAGGTTCTGATGCTTTGTTTTTTATAGCTGCTTGCCCTGATTCCACTAGGGCTACAGGTGTTTTTTTATCAGCGCTTTCAGTGATCACCACAGGCGCACTGGCGCTCGGGCTGGCAGCGGCCGAAACCGGCAGCACCGGCACCGGTGCAGAAGTTGCAGGCAGCACCAGCGGCAGCGCTTTGTTGCGGTCAGGAATGGTGATGGGGGTATCCACCGCAATCGGGCGGGGTTGCTTGTCAAACAGCAAGGGAAACCCGATCACACCCAGCACCACCAGCACCGTGGCCCCGACCAGGCGGTGTTTGGCGCGCTGGCGCATGGCCTCAACGCTTTGCGGCGGGAGGGACGCGCTGGCGGGTTCGTCGGCAGTTTTGCGAAACTTGAAGAAAGCCATGCTGGATCAGTGGTTGGGAATCAGAAGAAATCAGGAGCCGGGCAAATGTTTGGCCTGCAGCCGGGGGACACCGTCTTGGAGCACACCGCCCACGGTAAAGAAGGACCCGAAGACGACGATTCTATCAGCGGGGTCTGCGCCTGAGAGCGCCGCCTGCAGCGCCGATTCGGGGTCTGCATGGACACTGGCGCTGGCATCTTTGCGGGTGTTTTGGGCTTGCCAGGTTTGCAGCAATTGCCCCGCCGTGGCCGCCCGTGGTGTCGGCAAATCGGTAAAGTACCACTTGTCAACCAGCGGGTTCATGCGTTTGATGAGGGCGGCCACGTCCTTGTCGGCCATGGCCCCAAAAACCCCGTGTGTGGTCGGGAAAAAGCCCATGGCATCCAGGTTCACGGCCAGCGCCGCCACCGCGTGCGGGTTGTGTGCCACATCCAGCACCAGGGTCGGCTGCCCTGGAACAATTTGAAAACGCCCCGGCAAATCGACAAACACCAGGCCATTGCGCACCGCTTGGGCAGTCACCGGCAACACGTCACGCAAGGCCGTCAAAGCCGCCAGCACGCCCCCGGCATTGACCAGCTGGTTGGCTCCGCGCAGCGCCGGGTAGGCCATGCCGCTGTAACGCCGCCCACGCCCGGCCCAGCCCCATTGCTGCTTGTCACCGGTGACGTTGAAGTCGACCCCAACACGCCACAAATCAGCTTCGACCTCGCGCGCCCGATCAAGCACGCTTTGCGGCGGCAGCGGGTCGCTCACCACCACCGGCTTGCCAGTGCGCATGATGCCCGCTTTTTCGTAGCCAATGGCTTCGCGGCTCTGGCCCAGCAGCGCCATGTGGTCCAGGTCAATGCTGGTGATGATGGCGCAGTCGGGCTCAATGATGTTGACCGCATCCAGGCGGCCACCCAAACCCACTTCCAGAATCACCACATCCAGACCCGCGCCCGCCATGATGTCCAGAATGGCCAGCGTGGTGAACTCAAAATAGGTCAGCGAAACCTCTGCATCATTTTGGCCTCTGGCCCTTTCCACCTTTGCACAAGCAGCTACTAATTGTGTAGCATCTACGGGGCTGCCGTTGAGCCGCAGGCGCTCTTCAAAATGCACCAGATGGGGCGAGGTGTAGACCCCGGTGTGGTAGCCCGCCTCCAGCAAAATGGCTTCCAGCATGGCGCAGGTGGAGCCTTTGCCATTGGTACCGGCCACGGTGATCACCGGGCAAGCAAATCGAATGCCCATGCGCTCGGCCACCGTGCGCACGCGCTCCAGGCCAAGGTCAATGGTGACGGGGTGCAGGCGCTCGCAATGCGACAGCCAGTCTTGAAGGGTTTGGGGTGCAGGTTTCATACGGAGGCGAATTGTCCCCCAGCGCGGCTTGCACCGGCCTGGGCCGGTGTTGTTGTCACAAAAATGGCATCATTTGGGGATGAAAACCATCACCCTCTACGGCATTCCCAACTGCGACACGGTCAAAAAAGCCCGTGCCTGGCTCACCGGGCACAACGTTGCCTACACCTTTCATGACTTCAAAAAACAGGGCGTACCGGCTGCGCAATTGCCGCAGTGGCTGGCCAGTGCAGGCTGGCAGACGCTGGTGAACCGCAAGGGCACGACCTGGCGCAAGCTCGACGAGACTACCCGCCTGGGTGTGGTGGACGAGGCCTCGGCCACGGCGCTGATGCTGGCCACCCCGAGCGTGGTCAAGCGGCCGGTGGTGGTGTGGGCCGACCAGCGCGTCACCGTGGGGTTTGACGCGCTGGTGTTTGCGTCGCACTGCCTCTGAGTCAGGTTCTGGCCCCCTAAAATCAGGGTTTCCCCAACGTTTCAAAGTTCCTCACCATGACCACCACCCAAATCGAAGGCGTGACCGTCGCCACCACCGCCAGCGTTTTCTTTGACGGCAAATGCGTTAGCCACCAACTCACGCTGGCCGATGGCAGCAAAAAATCGGTCGGCGTGGTATTGCCTGCCCAGCTGACGTTCAACACCGGTGCGCCCGAAACCATGGAATGCGTGGCAGGTAGCTGCGACTACAAAATGGCCGGCAGCGATGTGTGGCTCACTTCCAAACCCGGTGAGCGCTTCAGCATCGCGGGCAACTCCAAGTTTGATATCCGCGTCACCGAGGCTTACCACTACATTTGCCACTTCGGTTGATTTCTGGATGACAGTCTAAAAAGTGTCCCAGCGTCGTTGCACCACCTTGCCGTACAAGTACGTACTGTCTACGGTGGCGCGCCTAACTGGAGCAATTTTTAGTCTGTCCGAAACGTCTATTAATATTAATTTTTATAGCTGCTCACGCATATTCCATAAGGGCTAGAGGTCAAAAACATGTCAAATACTATTCTTCAAAACATCCCCGTAGGTCAAAAGGTTGGCATCGCGTTCTCCGGCGGTCTGGACACCAGCGCCGCGCTGCACTGGATGAAACTCAAGGGCGCTGTTCCTTTTGCATACACCGCAAACCTGGGCCAACCCGACGAGTCGGACTATGACGACATTCCCCGCAAGGCGATGGCCTATGGCGCTGAAAAAGCGCGCCTGATTGACTGCCGCGCCCAGCTGGCCGCTGAAGGCATTGCCGCGCTGCAAAGCGGTGCGTTTCACATCAGCACCGCGGGTGTAACCTACTTCAACACCACCCCCATCGGCCGCGCCGTGACCGGCACCATGCTGGTGGCCGCGATGCACCAGGACAATGTGAACGTCTGGGGCGACGGCAGCACGTTCAAGGGCAATGACATCGAGCGTTTTTACCGCTACGGCCTTTTAACCAACCCGGCGCTCAAAATCTACAAACCCTGGCTGGACCAGCAGTTCATTGACGAGCTGGGTGGCCGCGCCGAAATGAGCGCCTTCATGACGGCGCACGGCTTTGGCTACAAGATGAGTGCCGAGAAAGCCTACAGCACCGACAGCAACATGCTGGGCGCCACGCACGAGGCCAAAGACCTGGAAAACCTCAACACCGGCATCAAAATCGTCAACCCCATCATGGGCGTGCCGTTCTGGCGCGAAGACTGTGTGGTGAAAGCCGAAGAAGTGTCGGTGCGCTTTGAAGAAGGCCGCCCGGTGGCCTTGAACGGCGTGGAATACCCCGATTTGGTGACGCTGATGCTAGAAGCCAACCGCATCGGTGGCCGCCACGGCCTGGGCATGAGCGACCAGATTGAGAACCGCATCATCGAGGCCAAGAGCCGTGGCATCTACGAAGCGCCCGGACTTGCTTTGCTTTTTATAGCGTACGAGCGACTGGTAACGGGCATCCACAACGAAGACACCATTGAACAATACCGTGACAACGGCCGCAAACTGGGCCGCCTGCTTTACCAAGGGCGCTGGTTTGACAGCCAGGCCATCATGCTGCGCGAAACCGCCCAGCGCTGGATTGCCAGTGCCATCACCGGTACGGTGACGCTGGAACTGCGCCGAGGCAACGACTACAGCCTGCTCAACACCGAGAGCCCCAACCTGACCTACGCCGCCGAGCGCCTCTCCATGGAGAAGGTGGAAGACGCGCCCTTTAGCCCGGCAGACCGCATTGGTCAACTCACCATGCGTAACCTGGACATTGTGGACACACGCGCCAAGCTGGGCATGTATGCCAAGAGCGGCCTGCTGTCACTGGGCACCGGTGGCGATTTCTTGAGCCTGTCCAACGGCAAAAAATAAACGCTGGCAAACCACACCAGCAAGGCGCAAGCGGCAAGGGCTTGCGCCTTTTTTTATGTGCCGGACAAATAGCTGCGGGCAATCGGCTCCAGCGCGGCAGCCCGAATGCCCAAAGAGCCCAAGTCAGGGAGTTGGCCACTGGCCACGTTGTCCAACTTCATGGAATCCAGGTTGTCCTGGCTCATCAAGGGCTCACCAGGTGCCAAGCCCATCAGCAGGGCCTGCAAACGCCCCGCCCAAACCGGCAACGG
>JBGSRY010000353.1:0-4266 GCA_041737325.1 Rhodoferax sp.
GCTGGCCCAGTTGTTCATGCAGCACCCCCGTTTGCATGCAGTGGCCTTGCTGGACGGCACGCGCCCACTGGGCATCATCAACCGCTCGCTCTTCATGAACGAATTCAGCAAGCTGTACTACCGTGAGATTTGGGGTAAAAAAACGTGTTTGATTCATGCCAACCTGGCCCCGCGCCTGATAGAACGCCAGCACAATGTAGATGACCTGGTGGGCATCCTGACCTCAGACGACCAGCGCTACTTGAGCGACGGGTTCATCGTCACCGACAACGGGCGCTATGTCGGTTTGGGAACCGGGGAGCAATTGGTGCGCTCGGTCACCGAAACACGCATTGAAGCCGCACGCCACGCCAACCCGCTGACCTTTCTGCCGGGCAACATTCCCATCAGCCAACACATTGAGCGGTTGCTGCGCAGCGGTGCTGACTTTGTGTCCTGCTATGCCGACCTGAACAACTTCAAACCTTTCAATGACCAGTACGGCTATTGGCGTGGCGATGAAATGATCCGCCTGGTAGCCCGGATTGCCGTGGCCCATTGCGACCCACAACGCGATTTTGTTGGCCATGTGGGGGGCGATGACTTTGTTCTTTTGTACCAGAGTGCCAACTGGCAAACACAGTGCCAGCAGATCGTCGACGAGTTTGCCCTGCAAGCCGTGGCCCTGTTTGACGAACCGGCACGTTTGGCGGGCGGCATTCAGGCCGATGACCGCTATGGTGTGCCGCGATTTTTCCCGCTCACCACCCTGTCGATTGGCGTGGTCACGATCCAACCTGGAGCCTTTGCTAGCGCAGAAGAAGTGGCATCCGCCGCAGCACGTGCCAAACACGATGCCAAGACCACAGGCCAAAGCTTGTTCATTAACACCGCCGTTTCCAAATAAATCATGACTTCGAAATTTCAAGAAAAATCAATGCGCCGCCGCCTGCTACTGGGCGCAGCAGGTCTGGCAACGTTGAACACCTGGCCGGCCTGGTCGCAGACGAGCAAAAAAACAGATGCACAACGCCCCCTGGCGGTGGCTCAAATCGTGGACGACAGCCCCGGGCAAGCCGACATTTCCAAAGACTTCCTGATTGGCTGTCGAGCCGCTTGGCAAGAAATCAACGGCCTCGGGGGTATCAATGGTCGTGCGGTCGAACACGTGGTGTTTTATACCGATGCCAGCAGCAGCCGTCTGCAAGAGGCTTTAAACCTTGTCAAAAAAATGCCCCACTGTGTTGCGCTCTCTGGTACGGTGGGCGACCAGGTGGCCAGCCAGCTGGTTGGTCTGCTCAAGCAAAACGAGTTCCCAATGGCACATGTTGCCCCCTGGCTGCAAAACTCCGGCCTGGACGGTGACCCGGCTACCTTTCCGATCTTCGCCTCGCGGCAAGAGCAGATTGCCAGAGCCTTTCAATCGTTGTCGGTCATGGGGGTGGCCGAACTGGCCGCCGTTTATGCGTCTGCTGCTGAACTGGCGCTGTACCGCAGCGATGTAGAACGGGCCAGTGCCAGGTTAAAAATTCGGCTTCAGGTGTTTCAGCCCACGGGTGATCTGGCACAACTGGGCAAGCAGCTGACAACGACCACACCGCGCATTGTGCTGTTCATGGGTGGCACACCCGAGCTGGTGCAGTTTTTGCGTGGCATTGACAAGCAAGACACGCAACGGTACGTGATTGGTCTGGCCGATGTAAACCTGCAAACCATGGCACAAATGGGCATCAACCACAGCACCCCGGTGATGGCCACCCAGGTCGTGCCCATGGTCAATGCTGCGGTTGGCGTGGTACGGGCTTACCGCAAAACCCTCGGGCGGCTGTTTGATGAGCCACCCACACCACAAAGCCTGGCCGGCTACATTGCAGCACGCTACACCTTTGAGGTCCTCAAACGCATCGACGGTGTCCCGACCCGTCAAAGCGCGCTGGCCGCTTTTCAGCAACGCCAACCGATGAATCTGGATGGCTTTCACATCAACTTCAATGCCCTTGGCCGTAGCGGTGCCTACGTAACGCAAAGCATGATCACCACCGATGGCCGTTTGATTGGCTGAGCCTGCGGTACAGCGACTGCGCTCAGCACAGGCGCATCACCCGTGGCCCAAAGCCGTGATTCAGCGGGCCATTGCCGTGCCCGGTTGTAACCGTTGCACCGGCTTGCAAGGCCTGGCGCACAAAGCTGCGCGCGGCTTGCACGGCATCCGGCAGCGTCGCCCCCAAGGCCAGGTGCGCGGCAATGGCGCTGGACAAGGTGCAGCCCGTGCCATGGGTGTTGGCAGTGGCAATGCGCGGGGCCTGCATCCATAGCGGGGCTGCACCCTGCTCCAGCAGCACATCCACCACGGTGTCACCCGCCAGATGTCCGCCTTTGACCAGCACCGCGCGCGCGCCCTGCGCCAGCAACGTCTGCGCCGCTTGCAACATGTCGTGCGGGGTGTGCAGGGGCTGCCCCACCAGCAGCGCCGCCTCATCCAGATTGGGGGTAATCAGCAGGGCGCGCGCAAACAGCTCGGCCACCAGCACGGCAATCGCCTCGTCAGTGATCAGCTTGGCCCCGCTGGTGGCCAGCATCACCGGGTCAAACACCACACACCGCAGCTGATGGCGGTCAATGGCTTGCGCCACGGTGTGAACCATCTCGGACGAATGCAGCATGCCGATCTTGACCGCGTCCACGCCAATGTCCTCTACCACCGCGTCAATCTGGTCGCGCAGCATGGTGGGCGGCACACCGTGGATAGCGCGCACGCCGGTGGTGTTTTGTGCTGTCAGCGCGGTGATGGCGGTCATGCCAAAACAGCCCAGTGCGACAAAGGTTTTAAGGTCGGCCTGGATGCCGGCACCACCGCCACTGTCAGAACCAGCAATCGAAAGCACACGCGGATACCGCTGAATCAGTTCAATAGTCATAGTGATAGGCCCTTATTCTGTAAGGGCTAGAGGGCTAAATGTCATAAAAAAACCTGTGGTGAACTGGCAGCGCACACATCCACATTCACTTGAAAAAATTTCTGAAAGCCTGTGCCGCCGCACGTGGGTCGTCCGCCGAACAGATGGCGCTGACCACCGCCAGCCCGTTGGCACCGGCCGCCAACACCTCGGCCGCGTTGCCCAGGTGGATGCCACCAATGGCCACCAGCGGCAAATCCGTCAGGGCGCGCACCTGGTGCAGGCCGCCCAACCCCCAGGGTGATGCCGTGTCAAGCTTGGTGGGTGTGGCAAACACCGGGCTCACGCCCAGATGGTCCACCGGCTGCTGCGCCGCACGGCGCACATCGTCGAGGTTTTCGACCGACAGGCCGATGAACACCTCGGGCGGCAGCAGTTGCCGCGCCAGCGCCACCGGCATGTCCGACTGCCCCAGATGCACACCCTGCGCGCCACAAGCCAGCGCCACGTCGATGCGGTCGTTGATCACCAGCGGCACACCCCGTGGTTTGATCAGCGTTTGCAGGGCCAGCGCCAGCGCCACAAAGTCGCGCGTGCTGGCGGTTTTTTCACGCAGCTGCACACACGTCACGCCACCCTGCACCGCCTGCATCACCACATCCGTCAGGCTGCGGCCACGCAAAGCAGGCTGGTCGGTCACCAGGTACACGCGCAGCAACTCGCCCAGGGCTTGGCGCTGCTGAATACTTGAAATGCACTTCATTTGATAGCAGCAAGCCCATTAATTGAAAGGGTTAAGCTGCATTTTTAACCTTGACTTGAAAGTGGTTTCGTCCATCAGTTGCAACTGATCCAGCAGCGCAATCTGCAGGCTGCCCACCCCGCCGCCCTGCGCCTGAACCTGTTCGGTGGCCACCTCGCCCACCACCCCCAGGTACGCCATGGCAGACAGCGTGGCGCGCCAGGCATCGGCTTGCACCGCACAAAATGCCCCCACCAGCGCGGTGGCCGAACAGCCCACACCGGTGATGCGTGTCATCCACACATGGCCGTTGGCCAGGCTGGCGTGGCGGCCGCTGGCATCCAGCACATGGTCTATCGCACCACTCACACACACCACACCGCCGGTGCTGTTAGAGAGGTCATGCGCCGCCTGCAGCGCAGCGCCTACTGCCGCGCCGCTGTCCACGCCGCGCGTCTGCACCGCCAACCCCGCCACGCTCATGATCTCGGACGCATTGCCGCGAATCACCGACGGGCTGGCCGTCTTCAGCAGCGCCGAAATGCTCTGGTTACGATAGCTGGTAGCCCCCGCACCAACAGGGTCCAGCACGGTTTTGATGCCACGTTTGGCAGCCACCACCAGGCCCTGGCGCATGCTCTCACTCCA
>JBGSRY010000166.1:0-4534 GCA_041737325.1 Rhodoferax sp.
GCACACACACTTACTTTGCCAGTAGTCGGCGACCCAAACAAGACTGTCGTCAAAAGCGCCCAGTGCTTGTTGCTGCACGGCCACGCGGTTGCGGGCTGCTGGCCTGATACCGGTTGTCGCCCGCACTGCGCGCCGGTGCAGCGCCCAGCTTCATGGTCAGGGCGATGCGTTTGCGGGCCACGTCCACCTCCACCACCTGCACTTTGACAATGTCGCCGGTTTTGACCACTTCACGCGCGTCATTGACAAACTTGTGCGCCAGTTGGCTCACATGCACCAGGCCGTCCTGGTGCACGCCCAAATCCACAAACGCGCCAAAAGCGGCCACATTGCTCACCGTGCCATCCAGCACCATGCCCTCTTTCAGGTCGCGGATGTCTTCCACGCCGTCATTGAAACGCGCCACCTTGAAGTCCGGGCGCGGGTCTCGTCCGGGTTTTTCCAGCTCGCCCAAAATATCCTTGACGGTGATCACGCCAAATTTTTCATTGGCGAACAGCTCGGGTTTGAGCGTTTTGAGCATGTCGGCGCGGCCCATCAGTGCCGCTACGGGCTGGCCGGTTTTGGCCATGATTTGCTCCACCACCGGGTAGGTTTCGGGGTGTACACCGGTCATGTCCAGCGGGTTGCTGCCGCCACGGATGCGCAAAAAGCCCGCGCTTTGCTCAAACGCTTTGGGCCCCAGGCCGGTCACTTTGAGCAGATCTTGTCGGCTGGCAAAAGCACCGTTGGCCTCGCGCCAGCGCACCACGGCTTTGGCCACGCTGCCACTCAGGCCAGACACGCGGCTGAGCAGTGGCACGCTGGCCATGTTCAGGTCAACCCCCACCGAGTTGACGCAGTCTTCCACCACGGCTTCCAGCGTTTTGGCCAGCTCGCTCTGGTTCACGTCGTGCTGGTATTGGCCCACGCCAATGCTTTTGGGGTCGATCTTGACCAACTCGGCCAACGGGTCTTGCAGCCGCCGGGCAATGCTGGCCGCGCCGCGCAGGCTGACGTCCACGTCGGGCATTTCTTGTGAGGCGAATTCGCTGGCCGAATAAACCGACGCACCAGCTTCCGAAACCACTACTTTTTCGATAGCTGCCTGCGCTTGATTCGTATGGGCTACAGCCTGTTTAGCCATAAGTTTTATCAAATCAGCGGCTAATCTGTCGGTCTCGCGGCTGGCCGTGCCGTTGCCAATGGCGATCAGGTTCACGCCGTGTTTCTGGCACAGCGCGCCCAAAATGTGCAGCGAACCGTCCCAGTCTTTGCGGGGTTCGTGCGGGTACACGGTGCTGGTGTCGACCAGCTTGCCGGTGGCATCGACCACCGCCACTTTCACACCGGTGCGAATGCCGGGGTCCAACCCCAACACCACGCGCGGGCCTGCGGGTGCGGCCAGCAACAGGTCGCGCAGGTTGTCGGCAAACACCTTGATAGCCACCTTTTCGGCCTCGTCACGCAGGCTGGCAAACAGGTCGCGCTCGGTTGACAGGCTGAGCTTGACGCGCCAGGTCCAGGCCACGCATTTGCGGATCAAATCGTCCGCCGTGCGGCCCTGGTGGCTCCAACCCAGCTTCAGGGCGAGTCGCCCTTCGGCCAGCGACACGGCTTGGGATGCTTTTGATTTGATAGCTGATTGCGCTTGTTCTGCCTGGGCTAGAAGCTGATTTGGCTCTGGCAATACCAGTTTGGCATCAAGCATTTCCAGACTGCGGCCACGAAACACCGCCAGGGCCCGGTGCGAGGGCGCGCGGCTGATGGGTTCGGCGTAGTCAAAGTAATCACGGAACTTGGCCACATCAGGGTCGTTCTCGTTTTTGCCGTCCATCAGTTTGCTTTGCAGCAAGCCCTCGGCCCACAGCCATTCGCGCAGGTCTTGCACCAGCGCAGGCGTTTCGGCCCAGCGCTCACTGAGCAAATCACGCACCCCGTCCAGCACCGCAGCCACGGTAGAAAAGTCGGGCTTTTTGTCTTCGCCTGGAGCCACTTCGGTGAACGCGATCAGGTACTTTTGCGCCTCGTCTGCCGGCACAAGGGCCGGGTTGGCAAACAACGCGTCGGCCAGCGGCTCCAGCCCGGCCTCGCGCGCCAGTTGGCCCTTGGTGCGGCGCTTGAGCTTGAACGGCAGGTACAGGTCTTCCAGCTCTTGTTTGGTGGCACAGGCGTGCAGCGCAGCCAGCAACTGGGGCGTGAGTTTGCCTTGCTCGTCAATGGCTTTGGTGACGCTGGCCAGGCGGTCACGAAGCTCACGCAGGTAGCTCAGGCGCGCCTCAAGCTCGCGCAGTTGAATGTCGTCCAGCCCACCGGTGACCTCTTTGCGGTAGCGGGCAATAAAGGGCACGGTGGCCCCGCCGTCGAGCAGCTCCACGGCAGCCAGCACCTGGCTGTCTTTGACGCGGATTTCGTGCGCGATTTGATTGATGATTTTTTGCATATCCCTCGGCCGCGATGCGACTCAAAACAAAACAAGGGCGCGAGTGTGCCACAGGCACGGACACGGTCTACCTGCTCACAACTGCTTACGCCTCTTACCTGATTGTGCCTCGACAAACCCAGGCCAAGCCCACAAAATCAGCGGTATCCGCAGGCAGGCCAAGCACAAGGTCAAACACACTTTGCGAACCCATCAGCAAGAAAGGCCCGGTATGCCCCACCTCACCGCAGAAGACATCCGCAGCCGCCTGCTGGTGGCCAAGCTGCCCAGCCCACCGCAAACCCTGCTCAAGTTGATGCACCTGTGCCAGGCGGATGACACGGGCATCAAGGAACTGGCTCAACTGATCACGCTTGACCCGGCCCTGTCGGCCAAAGTACTGGCCGTGGCGCACAGCGCCGCCTACCACCAGGCTGAGGCCAGCCCGCTGTCGCTGCTGCAAGCCTGCAACCGCTTGGGTACTGAGTTCATCAAGGTGCTGGCGCTGGCCGAAATGGTGTCGCAAACCTTCAGCGCGTTCACATCGGGGGCCAGCCTTGACCTACGCGCGTTCTGGAAACACAGCCTGACGGTGGCCTCCATCGCCAAAGAACTGGCCACCAAGCTGGGTACCGCCGACGCAGACGAAGCCTACCTGGCTGGTTTGCTGCACGACATTGGCCGCCTGGCGCTGCTGGTGGCCGTGCCGCTGCCGTCACAAGCCTTGTTTGCCGACCTGGACGATGACGCACTGTGCCCCAAGGAGCAGCACCACCTGGGCATGTCCCACACCGAAGCCGGGGCCTGGCTGCTGCGCCGCTGGCATCTGAGTGATGCCCTGGCCGAAAGCGTGCTGCGCCACCATGAAGCGGCGCTGGACAGCACCCACACACATGCCTTGACGCGCCTGCTGCACCTGGCACACCGGCTGGCGCAATGGCCTGCGGATCAACCCGACAGCATGACCGATGTGGATGGCTACCCAGCACTGTCCGCCACTGACCTGTTGGCGGTGCTGCAACGCGCCCAGCAGCAGGTACTGCAGCTGGCGCGTGACTTGGGGTTGGATATTTCCAGCACCCCACTGCAGACCTCGCCCATACCCCATGTGCACGCCGTGCCAGCCGCAGACCCGCTGCAGGCCGCACTGGCGCAAACCGTGTTTGACCGCAGCGTGCTCAATGAAATGGCCATGAACCTGATTGGCCGCAGCAGCAACGAGTCGGCCTTGCGCCATGTGCGCCAGTACGCCAGTGCCTTGCTGCAGCTTGAACAGTCGGTGGTGATGCTGTTGCACAGCAACCAGCAACAACTGCGCCCGGTGTCGATGCATCCGCGCCACCAGCAGGCCAGCACATTGGCCTACGACCTGGCCAAAGACCCGGTGTTTGCCAGGTGCGTAGCCAGCTGCAAGGTGGTGTTTGCCGGGCGCACCAGCCGCTGTGCCATTGCACTACTCAACGTGCTGGATGCCGATGAACTGGTGCTGATTCCCCTGATTTCCGCGCGCCACTGCATGGGCGTGGTGGCGGCAGCCGTGCCGCCAGAATTAGCCGCCCACACCCACGGCCAGACTCCCCTGCTGCAGGCTTTTGGCACTTATGCAGGTTTGGCGCTTTCCAGACGACGCCAGGCCAACATGACCGCGCCAACCCTGACGGCGATCTCCTTGCAAGAGCAACAACTGGGCTTGATGAAAATCGTCCGTGAACTGGGCAAACAAGCCGACCCCATGGGCTCGGTCGACATTGGCCTGGCGGTGGGTGAAGTGGTGCAACGGCTGCAAGTGGGCCGTCTGCTGCCGGGCAACCTGCGCATCCACTGTCAACTGGCAGACCGGGCCAGCTTTGTGCGCGGCTCCATGGGTATGATCCAGTTGGTGACCTTGCTGCTGATCAACAACGCGTTTGAGCGCATGGTCAGGGAATGCGACCTTGTGATCAGTGCCGGTGGGCTGGCCTACCGCAACGGCAATACCTACACCACCTTGACCCTGTCAGATGCCAGCCCCAGCACCTCACAGGCTATTCAGGCGCAGCTGTCGGCACACGTCACCATCAGCACCGCCAGCGATGCCCGCACCCCGGGGCTGGCCGATGTCAATCAAATGGTTGAAAAAATGGGCGGGCATCT
>JBGSRY010000458.1:0-5310 GCA_041737325.1 Rhodoferax sp.
ACCGCTACGTGGGCCAAAACGACCGCTGGCGGCACAGCCAGTGGCTCGAATTTTTGTACCAACGCCTAATGCTAGCCAAAGATTTGCTCACGCAAGACGGGGTCATCATGGTCAGCATCAACGACGAAAACCGGGCGCGGCTGGAACTGCTGATGGATGAGGTGTTGCCGGGGCGGCGCTTGGGCACTATCACCTGGCGTACTCGGCAGGGCTCCAACGCCGACCAGCAATGCTTCTTGTCTGTTGACCATGAACATGTATTGGTTTATGGCAACGCAGGCTTCAAGTTCAGCGGCTTCGAGAAAAGCTATGAGATGTACGGCAACGCAGACAACGATCTGCGCGGGGATTGGCGGGCGAGTGACCTGACACTCGGTTTTTCTTTCAAGGAACGTCCAAATTTGTACTATCCCCTGCAGGACACGGAAACTGGAATTTACTATCCTCCCAATCCAGATCGAATTTGGGTCTATGCCTCCGAGTCCCGACTGAAAGAAGGACAAGCCGTTCAGGCAAAAACAATGGACGAGTTCATTCGGCTGAAACAAATTCTGTTCCCAAAAGAACAACGCGTCGAAACATGGTCAACTTTGGAGTCGCTGCTTGCTGCCATTGACTCTGGCGATGTTCCTCGTTCCGGCAAATCACTCATCTTGCGGCGCGATTTGCCGAATTTAGAATTTTGGGTGGGGAAACCAGTTGGGTTTGGTCGACCAGCGTTCAAACGCTACAAGGCCGATTTACGCAACCAAACACAGCCGTTAAGCAGCTGGATTGTTCCAACCTTTGAAGATGGTGACTACGAAGCTGAAAACAGCCTCGTGTCCGCAACCAATCAGGAAGGTGCGCGCCAGGTTGCCGAGATTTTTGGTAACCGTGCTTTCAATTACGCTAAGCCTATCTCGCTGATTCAGGGCCTCATCGCCCAAGCCAGCCGCCCGGGCGACACCGTGCTGGATTTTTTTGCGGGCAGCGGCACCACCGGCCACGCTGTGCTGGCGCTCAATGCCCTGGAGCCAGAGGCCGCGCCACGCAAATTCATCTTGTGCTCAAGCACCGAGGCCACGTCCAAAGAGCCAGCCAAAAACCTGTGCCGCGACGTGTGCGCTGCGCGCATCAAAAAGGTCATTGAATCCGATGCCACGCTGTCGCACAACAGCTTTGCCTACCTGCAGCTCGACAAACTCAGCCCCGGTGACGCACCGTTTGACTCGGACTGTGCCCAGGCTTTTCAGTTACTCACGCTGCGCTTGGGGCAAGTGGCGCGCCCCGTTCCGGATGCACATCAGGGCCTCAAAATTGTGGTGCAAAACTTGGGCGACGGTGTGCTGACGGTGCTGTGCCACAAGCTGACCCGCTCGGCGCTAGAGGCCATGGCCGCGCTGCCGTGTCGGCAATTGCGCGTGTACAGTACCCGTCCGGCCACGGTGCGTGAGCACTTTGCCGCCTTGGGGCGCGAGGTTGAAAGCCTGTCGTTGCAAAAAGCCCTACTGCATGGGCAGGTTGCGCGGCGGGGCAGAAGGGGGATTCCAACGGTGGCGGATTTGTCTTAGCGTTAATACAATAGCGACATGCGCTACGAACATGACCCCAAAAAACTGGCCGAAAACGTCACCAAGCACCGGGTGTGGTTTTAGAAAAGCCAACCCGCGAGAGGTAAAACACTATGCAAGAGACTATTAAAACCCGCTCTGGGCGCGTCATCATCATGCCCACCCCAGAAGAAGAAATCCAGATCAATGCGGGCATTGCCGCCGACCCGGACAACCCCGAGTGGACCGAAGAAGACTTTGCTCGTGCTAAACCCGCCAGTGAGTTCTTCTCGCCCGAGGTGTTCGCCAAACTGTGCGCCATGCGCCAGCGCGGCCCCAAAGACAAACCGCTTAAAGTGCCCACCACCATCCGTTTTGATGCCGATGTGCTGGCCGTGTTAAAGGCCAGTGGCAAAGGCTGGCAAACGCGTGTGAATGCGGCCATGCGCGACTGGCTGCGCACGCATTCAGCGGTGTGATGCACAAATGTTCCCTTCAAGCACCCCGGAGGTTCCCATGATGAGTCAACTTGAATACGTTGAAGCCCAGGTGATGCAACTCACCCCCGCCGAGCGCAACCACCTGCTGGAGCGGCTGATTGTCAGTCTTGATACCGACCCGGAAGTGGAGGCGGCTTGGGCGCAAGTGGCAGATCAACGCGAGGCAGATATCGAAGCCGGGCGTGCCCATTGGATTGACGGTGATGTGGCCATGGCGCAGTTGCGTGCCAGGCTGGTGAGATGAAGTATTCGTTTCACCCGCAAGCAGCAACGGATGTAGTGAACGCCCAGGACTACTATTTTGAATTTGCTGGAGCGCATGTGGCATCGCGGTTTACAGAGGAGCTTGATCGCGTTGTCCAACTGCTGCGGTCAAACCCGGGTTTTGGCACACCCATGTCGTATCAACGGCGGAGTTACCCACTGAAGGGGTTTCCGTATTCATTGGTTTATCGGGTTGAGGGCGAGCAGCTGCGCGTGCTGATTATTCGCCACCAACGCCAAAAACCTGGTTATGGCAATCAACGCCATTAAATTGCCACACCTCATGACTCTTTCGCCTTCTATTACCGCGCCGCAATCGGCCAGTTTCGCACCTAAGCAGTTTCAGGCGCGCATCATACGCAGTGTGTGTGAGGCGCTGGCCCAGACGCCGCGCCCACCTTGCCTGCTGCGCAGCCCCACGGGCTCGGGCAAAACCTTCATGCTCACGCGGATTCTTGAAAATGTAAGCAAAACCGACGAGGTGTTGTGGCTCTGGTTTGTGCCCTATGTGAACCTGGTGGCGCAAACGGTGGACACGCTCGACAGCCAGTCGGCTGACACCGGGTTGCTGGCCAAACACCTGGCCGTGGCACGCAACGAAGCGCCTGCGGCCGGGCAGGTGCTGGTGTCCACGGTGCAAGGGGTGGCCAGCGCCAAGTCGCACAAGGTGCATTACACCGACAAGTCTGACGATGGCGAACGCAGCCTGGCAGACTACTTTGCACTGGCACGCGCACGCGGCTTGCACATCGGCCTGATCGTAGATGAGGCGCACATTGCCTTGCATGTGGCCACCGAGTTTGGCCGCTTTGTGAAATGGCTGGGGGCGGACTATTTGCTCATGGCCAGTGCCACGCCCAAAGACG
The DNA here is from genome assembly GCA_041737325.1 of Rhodoferax sp. GTDB lineage: Bacteria > Pseudomonadota > Gammaproteobacteria > Burkholderiales > Burkholderiaceae_C > Rhodoferax. The sequence goes on from JBGSRY010000458.1 coordinate 3,163, forward strand.
CGCAGCTCAATGAATTCATTGCCAGCGCGGGCAACATTGCCTTCAAAGCGTTCAGCGTCAGCCGGGCCGACGTGGTGGCCGAGCGCCTGAACAAGCCCTGGCTTGAAACCGTGGTGTATGACCTGCGCGACTCCATGCAAGGTGTGACCGACCTGAAACTCACCGTGTTGCGCCGCGCCTGGCGGCGCAACCAGCACATTGGCCAATTGCTCAAAGCGCGTGGGCTTGGCACGGTGCCGCTGCTGTTGGTGCAGGTTGCCAATGGCGATGCGGCCATCCGTCAAGCGTATGACTTTTTGACCAAAGAGCTGGGTATTGCGCCTAACGCGGTGGCCATGCATTCGGCAGAAGAACCCGACCCGGTGATGATGGCCGCCATTGCCGTCAACACCGCCATTGAGGTGCTGATCTTCAAGCAGGCCGCAGGCACGGGGTTTGATGCGCCACGCGCTTTTGTACTGGCTTCAACCAAATCGGTGAACGACGAAGACTTTGCCATGCAGTTCATTGGCCGGGTGATGCGCGTGCCGGGGGAATTGCAGCGGGCTTTTCCAGAGCCGTATACCGCCCCCAATGATTTGGACACGGCCTACATTTTTCTCGCCAACGAGCAGTCTCAAGCCGGGTTTGCAGAGGCCGCCGCGGCCACCAAGGCAGTGATTTCGCAACTCGAAGGCCAGATTGAAGAGTTGCAAGCCCGCCCCACAGCCCATGGTGGCGTGTGTTTGAGCAACCATGTCACGCCGCAATCACCTTTGGGTTACGACATCGGTTTGCTGCCCACGCTGGCAGTTGACGGCACGGTTTACCCTCCAACTCATGCAGTAAATACACCGCTAGCCCTTGTTGCTGTTCGGTCTGTAGCTCCTGAAATTGAAGTTGGCAGCACACGCGCATTATTTGGCAGCGTGTCACAAGCTGATGAACGGGATGCGCTGGATGTCATGGAAGCCAGCAGCGGCAACACGCCCGGCCCAAAACTTCAAGCACCTGCCAATCGCGCTGAGCTGATGGCGGCCTTGGAGGCGAATGGTTTGCGTGCTTACCCACGTTTACCTGCGGTTGCGCAGCGTGCCACACCCACGCAATTCACCACCGAGGTCAAACCTGTGTTTGACGTGTTGGAGCTGGACATACGCGCTGCCGCACGCGCGTTGCCTATTTCAGACGACGTGAAAAGTGTGGCTACTCGCGCGGCCCTGAACTTGTTGACCGAGCGCGAAATTCGCACCGAGTTGTTCAGCGGCGAGAGTTCTGAAGAAAGCGTGCAGGTGGTGACTGACCGCGCGGCATTGATGCAGCGCACCGAGGAAGCCCTGGATGCCATGGGGCTAGAAGAGCAAGACCTGGTTGAGTTGATTGGCGAATTGGCCAAACGGCTGTTGCCAGAAATTGAGCGCGCGCATGCCTACCGCGAAGATGCACCACGCCCAGAGCCTGCCACCATGCGAAGTCAGGCGCGAGATGCGGCGTGCTGGGTGATTCACAAACTGTTGCCTGAGTTGCAAGAAGCGTTGCAGGCGCAATGGGCTAACAAAGCCAAAGAAGTGCCCGCCCAAGCGCTGCCTGATGCGTTGCTGATGCCTGCCAACCTGCCGCTCAAACCATCACGCAAAAACATTTACGGGGTCATGTTCCCTGAAACTGACGCAGTGGCGCAGGCCTCTGACAGCTTGCTCCTGACGGCGCAGCGCGTTTTTAAAAACGAAAGCTATGTGTTTGCCCAAGATGCCCAAGGACGGCCATTGGGTGATGTGTTTAGCACGGCACGCCTGGATGCCACTTTTGAGTTCAACACGCAGGAACTGGCCTATGCCCGGGCGCTTGACCGTGCTGACTTTGTAGCCTGGTGGCATCGCAACCCGCAAGGCAAGCCCTACAGCATTGGGCTGATGCGTGAAGACAGTCGCAACATGTTTTACCCGGACTTTGTGGTTTGCCTGGAACATGAACCCGGTGATGAACCCCTGACACGGCTGGTTGAAACCAAACACGACCTCAAAGATGCCAGCCGCAAAGCCAAACATCAGTCCAAAACCTACAGCAAGGTGCTGTTTTTGACCAAAGATGCCCAGCGCTTCAAGATTGTTCAAGACGACGGCAGCATGGGCGAAGTGGTTGACTTGGATGACTTGGCGCGGCTGCGCC
>JBGSRY010000527.1:0-5752 GCA_041737325.1 Rhodoferax sp.
AGCCCCGGGGCCATGCAAATTTGCAACACCATTATGCGCATTTGCCCCTTGTGGCGCACAAAGGCCTCAACCTAGACTGGGCTGGCACAGCTGGTATCGCCAACACTTTCAGGAGCCCGTCATGACCACCCCATCATCCCCCGTCACCCCCCCGGATCAGCAGGCCTTCAAAGCGGCCGTGCGTACCCAGTGGAACCACGCTGCCCAAGGCTGGAACCAGCACGCCGCAGCGCTTCGGGTCTGGCTGCGCCAGTCCACCGATGCCATGTTGGACATGGCGGACATTGGCCCCGGTGCCGCGGTGCTGGATGTGGCCGCAGGGGCCGGTGACCAAACACTGGACATCGCCCGGCGCGTAGGCCCTGGCGGGCGCGTGCTGGCGACTGACTTGTCACCCGTCATCCTGGCGCTGGCGGCGCAAAACGCCCTGCAAGCAGACTTGCACAACGTTCAAACCCTGGTCGCCGATGCCGAAGACATGGCACTGCCACCGGCCAGTTTCGATGCCACCGTGTGTCGGTTGGGGTTGATGTTGCTTCCCAACCCTCTGCTGTGCCTGCAGGGCATGCAGCGCGCCTTGCGCCCGGGCGGCAGAGTTTGCACCCTGGTGTTCTCGCGCCCCGATCGCAACCCCTGCATTGGCATGCTGATGGCCACGGCCCTTCAACATGCCGGTCTGCCTGCGCGAGACCCCTTTGCGCCCGGTGGCCTGCTCAGCTTGGGCAAGCCGGGGCTGGCTGATGAATTGTTCCGAGCAGCGGGTTTCCAGAACATTGCCACCACCACGCTGGATGCGCCGTTTCACTGGCCGTCTGCGCACCACTACCTGAACTTTGTGCGCTCATCGGCCAGCCCTATCCAGCAGATTCTTGGCCAACTCGACCCCATGGCTGCTGCGGATGCCTGGGCCGACATGGAAGAACGGCTGAGCGTTTTCACCACGCCCAACGGCTGGGTCGGCCCGAACGAACTGTTGCTGACGGCCGCAGCCCGACACTAACCGTTTGCAACGCTTCGTTTGGTCACAGGCTTGGGTTACGCTCTGCGCTTTATGTTTCAGGAATCGCCATGAAAAAACTCAACGTCACCATTCAACTCCAGCTCTCCGTGCCTGACGACTGGGCACTGGCCGAAACCTCAGAAGGCACGCCGGTGCTGCAGTTGCCCAATGGGCAATTTTTGGACATCGCCATTGAGCCACTCTTTGCATCAAACCCGGAAGAAACCTGGAGCAGCACCGACAACGAGGACACCCTGAACGATTTTCTGGACATGGTTGAGAGCGAAGAGGTGAGCTACCAGTTTGTCACCCATTAGACCTTGACCACACTTGTAAAACCTGGCTCTGCCCCAAGTTGGGCTAGCCATGGCCACCCACTCGGGTGGCCTGTTACTTTTTAGGATATCCATGTCTGTGTTGCAGCAAAAGCTTGAATGGCGCTACGCCACCAAAAAAATGAACCCGGTCAAAGCCGTGCCACAAGAAAAAGTGGAGCGCATTCTGGAGGCAGCCCGTCTGGCCCCCACCTCCAGCGGCTTGCAGCCCTATGAGATTTTGGTTGTGACCAACCCCGCCGTGCGCGAGCAAATCAAACCCATCGCCTGGAACCAGGGCCAAATCACCGACGGCTCGCACCTGCTGGTGTTTGCCGCCTGGGACAACTACACAGCCGAGCGCATCAACATGATGTTTGACCTGGTCAACACCGAGCGTGGCATCGTCAACGACGGTTGGGAAGCCTATCGCCAGATGCTGTTGGGCATGTACCCCCAGCGCGACGCACACGTCAACTTTGAACACGCCGCCCGCCAGGCTTACATTGGTCTGAGCGCGGCCATGATTGCGGCAGCCTTTGAGGAAGTGGATTGCACCCCCATGGAAGGTTTTGACCCCAAGGCCCTGGACGACATTCTGGGCTTGCAGGCCCGCGGTCTGCGCAGCGTGGCCATTTTGCCGCTGGGTTACCGCGAAGAGGCTGGCGACTGGCTGGTGAACCTGAAGAAAGTGCGCCGCCCACGGGCACAATTCATCACCGAAATTCAATAACCCCATTGCCCTGCACCGCACCATGATCCACAGTTTGTTTCCCCTGGGCTGGCAGCACTACCTGCTGGGCGGCCTGCTGATTGGCGCGGGCACGGGCCTGCTGTACGTGTTCACCGGCCGCATTGGCGGCATGAGCACGGTGTTTTCCAGCAGCTGGTCGTATCTGGTGCAACGGCCTTTTTTTCAGCAGGTGCGCTTTACCGATTCGCGCAGCTGGCGGCTGGTGTACGCGGCGGGCCTGGTACTAGGCGGCTTGATCTGGTGGCTGGGGCTGGCCGGGGCAGCGCCACAGGCCACCACCGTGCCGGCATGGCAATTGTTGACGGGTGGTTTTTTGGTGGGTTATGGCGCACGGCTGGGCAACGGCTGCACCTCTGGCCACGGCATTTGTGGGCTGGGTTCGCTGCAGTTGCCGTCGCTGTACGCGGTGCTGACTTTCATGGCCACTGCCTTTCTGACCGCCAACCTGGCAGCGAGGTGGTTGCCATGAACGCACTGCAAATGTCACGGGCACTGGCCACGCTGCTGGCCGGGGTCTTGTTTGGTTTTGGGCTGTCGCTGGCCACCATGATCCAGCCCGAGGTGGTGCTGAGTTTTTTGACTTTCAAGGACTTTGGCCTGATGCTGGTCATGGGCGGTGCGGTGCTGGTGGTGCTGGTCACCTACAAGCTGGCCCCACGGCTGTTGTCCAAGCCCTTGCTGGACAACCACTTTCATGTGCACCCCAGCGCCTGGAACCGTGACACCCTGGTGGGCGCGGCATGGTTTGGCATTGGCTGGGGTCTGTGCGGGGTGTGCCCGGGCCCGGCCATAGCCGCGTTGGGTACGGGCAACCTGGACTTGCTGTGGGCATTGGGCGGCATTGCACTGGGTGCTTTGGCACAGGGCTGGTGCGCAAAAACTTAAAAAATACTTACCCCAAGCTGCTGTGGGCTTTGTTGTGGACAAGTGTGTTCACAAGCCAGCAAACCCGCACCAGCATTGACGTTGCCTGCGCTGCCACTTTTTTAAGCAGGTGGGGGCGGGGTGTTTTTTCTGGCAAGCGAGTGTGCTAGGCAACAGCTGCACTCACACGGCCAGGGTCGTTTTATTGACCACTTGACGCAGTACAAAACTTGAATGCACACCGGTCACACCGGCAATGCGCGTGAGTTGATTGAGCAACAGCGATTGGTAGTGCTCCATATCGCGCACCATCACTTTAAGCTGGTAATCGGCATCTTGCCCCGTGATCAGCAAGCACTCCAGCACCTCGGGCAGCGCGGCCACCGCAGCCTCAAAATGGGCAAAACGCTCGGGCGTGTGCATGTCCATCGAAATGTCGATCAGCGCCATCAGCGTCAAACCCAGCTTCTTGGCATCCAGCTGCGCCCGGTAGCCCTGAATCAAGCCGGACTCTTCCAGCGTCCGTACCCGGCGCAGGCAGGGTGAGGGCGACAAGCCAATGCGGTCAGCCAGGTCCTGGTTGTTGATACGGCCGTCTTGCTGCAACACCGCAAGGATGTGTTGGTCAAATTTATCGAGTTTCATGAACTGCGTTGGTATTTGGTTTTAAAAGCATTTAATGCTCAATTTATCTAAATTTTTAGCATAACCATGCCAAATAAATCAAAACAGGAGCCATTACGCAATTTGCTGCGCCAGCCTTCACCCTACACTTGTAGCCACTGTCATCACAGCACACGCAACCAGCCGGCTACCGCCCCAAGGTTGCCCAAACCCGCCTCACAAGGGCAGGCTACGCAAACCAGTACCCCGGTGAAACCCTCACCCGGGGTTTCTTGGCAGCTGCACACACCGGCTGCAGCCATCAGCGCAACGCCGCTTTACTTGTCGTTGATAAACGCCACCATCATGCGGGCCACGGCCAGGCCATCGTGCCCCTGTGACAGGCTCTGCGTGAACGCCTGGTACTTTTCTTCGCCAAACAGCGCACGGCGCTTGTCCAGAATGAAGGCGCTGTAATCTTCCACAAACTCAGGGTGCGGCTGAATGCAAAACACCTGGCCCTCCACGCCGTAGGCGGCCACGGGACAAAAGTCGCTGCTGGCCAGCAAGGTGGCTCCGCTGGGCAGCTCAAACACCTGGTCCTGGTGGCTGGCCAACAGGGCCGCGTCGGTACGGCCATCGGCCTGCGCCAGCTCGGGGGCATGCCACTGGTAAGTCATGCGCCCAGCTCCCCAGCCTTGCGGGGCACGCCCCACTTTGGCCCCCATGCACAAGGCAATCAGCTGGTGACCAAAGCACACACCAATGAGTTTCTTTTTTTGCGCCAGCAAGGCTTGCACCTTGTCTTTGAGCGCCAGCACCCACGGATCAGTTGAGAACGAATCAGCCTTGCTGCCGGTCAACAACACCGCGTCATAGGGATCAAATGAAGGCGGATATTCCCCGCGCGTGGTGTTGAAAATATCAAATTCGCCCTGCGCCCCGGCTTGTTGCAGCAACCGCTTGAACATGGTGCCGTAGCCGGTATAGATGGGTTCTACGGCCGGATCCAGCGTGTCGTTTTCAAGAATGCAGAGTTTCATGGCTGATCGTTCTTGGACGTTGTGGTGTGTGCCGCATGGGGTGGATGCCGATGACCGTGTTTGGCCGGGCCGTGTGGATGTGGCGCAAGCGCCTCTGGGGTGGCTTTTTTGCCCAATCTGGATTCAGTGCCTTTGATCAGTCGGTTGATGTTCTCGGCATGGCGGTAGAGCAAAAACAGCGCCATCACCGCCACCGCCAGGGTCACGCTTTTGCTGGCCGTCCACAGCGCACCATCCCCCAGCAGGTACACCACCGGAGCCAGTACCGCAGCCGTGATTGAGGCCAGGGACGAGTAGCGGAACACCAGCGCCATCAACAACCAGACCAGAGCCGTGGCCAAACCAAGCCAGGGGTTCAGCCCCAGCAACACGCCCAACGCGGTGGCCACCCCTTTGCCGCCCTTGAAACTAAAAAAAACCGGGAACACATGGCCCAAAAATGCGGCCAAACCCACCATCGCCATGGTGCCATTGCCCATGCCATAAAACACGCCAAACCAATTGATCATCGCAACCGGAAACCAGCCCTTGGCAGCGTCCAGCAACAGGGTCAGGATGGCGGCCAGCTTGCTGCCTGAGCGCAACACGTTGGTGGCTCCCGGGTTTTTGCTGCCAAACGTGCGCGGGTCACTCAAACCCATGACCCGGCTGACGATGACCGCAAACGACAGCGACCCCGTCAGGTAGCCCAACGCTACCGCGACAAAAGGAAAGAAACTTTGCAAGGATTCCAAATCAACTCCAAGACACCCCGACGACTTGAGGGCGGTCATGCATTTTGCCAGCGCCCTGCCAAGCACGCACCAGGCATCGCATTTTTAATAGTTGGTTAGTTCAACTCAACACCTCGGCCAGCGCGCACTGCACCGGCTTGGCGTTGAGCACCGCCACACACACCTGCGGATCGATGCCCACCAAATAGCCACGCCGCCCGCCATTGATCAGGATGTTGGGCAGCGCCAGAATGGTCGATTCAATGAACACCGGCATGGCGCGGCGCGTGCCAAACGGCGACGTGCCGCCCACCAGGTAACCACTGTGGCGGTTGGCCACCTCAGGCGCGCAGGGCTCAACCGACTTGGCCCCGATTTGGCGCGCCAGGTTTTCCTGCAGCGCTCGGCTGTGAACCTGCTGGGTGTGGTGCTGGATGTCCCAGAGTTCTTCTGGAGCGCGC
>JBGSRY010000529.1:0-5062 GCA_041737325.1 Rhodoferax sp.
CAGGGCTACAGCACCCAACCCGATTGCGACATGATCGGTTTGGGGGTTTCATCTATTGGTCGAGTCGGCTCCACTTACAGCCAAAATGCAAAAACCTTGGAAGAATATTACGATTTTCTCGATCAGGGCCATTTCCCTGTGGTCAAAGGGTTGGCATTGACCAAAGATGATTTACTGCGGCGCAGCGTGATCATGGCCTTGATGTGTCAAGGACGTTTGTCCTATGAGTCGATCGAATTGGGCTATTTGATCAAATTCAAGGAATACTTTGCCAAGGAAATGGAAGTCCTGAAAAATCAAGTTGAAGAAGGCTTGGTCGAACTTGACGACAGCGGCATCCAGGTGACTTCAAAAGGGTGGTTCTTTGTGCGTGCGGTAGCCATGGTGTTTGACCACTATTTGCAAATCGACCGTACCCGGGCCAAGTTTTCCAAAATCCTCTAAATTAGAGGAATGCAAAACACACTTGCCAGCACCGCATTTCTAATGGGCCTTGCCGGTGGTCCGCATTGCATCGCGATGTGTGGTGCGGCCTGTGCGGGCATTGGTCAAGCTGCCGGTCAATCAAAGGCTTCAGCCATGTGGACGTTTCAGCTTGGGCGCTGCATTGGCTATGCAGGTTTGGGCGCAGTGGCAGCTGCTTCGATGCAAGGCTTGGGCTGGCTGACGGTTCAATCGGCGGCACTGCGACCGGTCTGGAGCATGTTTCATGTGGCCATGTTGGTGCTGGGGCTGGTCTTGTTGTGGCGTGCCCAGCAGCCTGTCTGGATGGAGCAGATGGGGCGAAAAATCTGGCTTGGAGCCAAAAAACTCACCCTGGGGCATGGCCGGGGAGCCCCCTTGTTGATTGGCATGGTGTGGACTTTTCTACCGTGTGGTTTGCTTTATTCAGCCTTGCTGGTGGCGGGGTTGACAGGGCAAGTGGCGGATGGCGCGTTGGTCATGTTGTTGTTTGCCGTGGGGACTAGTGTGTCCATGATGCTGGGGCCGTGGCTATGGCTTCGCCTCAAAGGCAATGACAACGGTGACTGGGGCGTGCGCTTGGCCGGATTGGCACTGGCCGCCAGCTCGGCGTGGGCGTTGTGGATGGCCTACGCCCACAACGCGGCTCCTTGGTGCGTGACACCCTGACGCTTGAAGGCGGTTTGATCGGGCTGGGCGGGGATAATTCCGCACATGCCCAGTTCTTCTTCTTTACAGTCTGTCCGCTGGCGTATGTCGGTTGCCCCGATGCTGGATTGGACTGATCGTCACTGCCGTTATTTTCATCGCTTGTTGTCCAAGCGTGCCTTGTTGTACACCGAGATGGTGACCACAGGTGCGTTGCTGCATGGGGATGTAGCACGCCACTTGGCATTCAACGCCGATGAGCATCCCGTTGCGCTTCAATTGGGCGGTAGCGAACCCGCAGATTTGGCCCATTGCGCCCGCCTGGCGCAGCAATGGGGCTATGACGAAGTCAACCTCAACTGCGGTTGCCCCAGTGCGCGGGTGCAACGCGGCGCTTTTGGTGCGTGTTTGATGCAGGAGCCACAGTTGGTGGCTGATGCGGTCAAGGCCATGGTCGATGCCGTGGGTATTGCGGTCACGGTCAAGCACCGCATTGGCATCGACCAGGTGGACAGCTACGACTTTGTGCGCGATTTTGTGGGTCAAGTCAGCCGTGCTGGCTGCCAAACCTTCATGGTTCACGCCCGCAATGCTTGGCTGCAAGGCTTGAGCCCCAAAGACAACCGCGAAGTACCACCTTTGCGTTATGAGCGGGTGTACCAGCTTAAACGGGATTTCCCCGAGCTGACGATCGTGCTCAACGGCGGCGTGACCACATCAGAGCAGGTGCTGCAGCATCTGGCGCAGGCTGATGGGGTCATGGTGGGGCGCGAGGCTTACCACAACCCTTGGTGGTTGAGCGAATGGGATACCCGGTTTTTCCCTGGCGACACCACGCCACCCGCCTGCGCAAGCTTGACGACGCGCGAATCTGTAGAGGCCAGCATGGTGACCTACATGCAACAAGAACTTGCCAGCCATGGCACGCCATGGCCTTCGATCGCTCGCCACATGCTGGGCCTGCGCCATGGGTTGCCTGGCGCACGCCGGTGGCGACAAGTTTGGAGCGACCATCAGCTCAAAACGCGCCCGGCCAGCGAGGTGATGGCGTTGGCGCACGCGGATACGGTGATGTGAGCTGTTACCCGGGAGTCCAGGGGGGCGTATGAGACGCAAAGGGGCAAGTTATCATCAAGCTCTTGGCCTCTATATCCCTTGTATTGTGCTTTTGACATTTTCAGATTTTTGACTTAATCCGCCGTGCGTCTCAATTCCATCAAGCTATCCGGGTTCAAGTCGTTTGCCGAACCCACCAATTTTTTGCTGCCCGGGCAGTTGGTTGGGGTGGTCGGGCCCAATGGTTGCGGCAAATCCAACATCATGGATGCGGTGCGTTGGGTGCTGGGCGAATCCAAGGCCTCCGAATTGCGGGGCGAGTCCATGCAGGACGTGATTTTTAACGGCACCACCACCCGCAAGCCCGCCAGCCGCGCCAGTGTGGAGCTGGTGTTTGACAACGACGACCACCGCGCCGGTGGCCAATGGAGCCAGTTTGCAGAAATTGCCGTCAAGCGGGTGTTGACCCGAGACGGCAACAGCAGTTACTACATCAACAACCAGCCCGTGCGCCGCCGCGACGTGCAAGACGTGTTTCTGGGCACGGGCCTGGGGCCACGCGCCTACGCCATCATTGGTCAAGGCACCATCAGCCGCATCATTGAGAGCAAACCTGAAGAATTGCGCCTGTTTCTGGAAGAAGCTGCGGGTGTCTCCAAATACAAAGAGCGTCGCCGTGAAACCGAGAACCGCCTCAGCGACACACGCGAAAACCTGACGCGGGTGCAAGACATTTTGCGTGAGCTCAATGCCAATCTGGACAAACTCGAAAAACAGGCTGAAGTGGCGCAAAAATTCCACGCGCTCACGGCCAGCGTCACACTCAAACAGCAGCAACTCTGGTTTTTGAAGCGTGCCGAGGCGCAAGCTGACCAGACCCGGGTGCACAACGAGTCCCTGGAAGCCGTGAACGCATTGGAAGCACGCACCGCAGATTTGCGCCACCTGGAGTCCGAGCTGGAAACCGTGCGTCAGGCTCACTACGCAGCGGGAGACCAAGTCAATCAGGCACAAGGCAAGCTGTACGAGGCCAGCGCAGAAGTCGGACGGCTGGAGGCAGAAATTCGCTTTGTGGTCGAGAGCCGGCAGCGTGTCGAGTTGCGCCTGCAAACCCTCAAAGAGCAGGCCAATGGCTGGGCTACGCGCAGCCAGGACGCGCAGACTGAGCAGGAGCAGCTGGCTGAACTGGAGCTGGTGGGGGAAGAAAAAACCGAATTGCTCGCGGCCCAGGTCGAAGAGCAAGCCTTGGCCTTGCCTGATCTGGAAGAAGCCCTGCGCCAGGCACAACGTGCCGCCACCGAGCAGCGTGCCGGTGTGTCACAAGTGCAGCAGCAACTGGGCGTGCTGGCCGCTGAGCAGCGCAGCATGGACGAGCAAACACGCCAGCTGGGTACGCGTCGGGAACGTCTGCTGGCCGACCGCAATGCGCTCACAGCCCCTGACGAGCAGCGTCTGCTCAACCAGCAGCAACAGCTGGTGCAAGCGCAGGAAGCCGACCAAGAAGCCCAGGCCCGACTCTCTGAACTGCAAGACAGCCTGCCCGAGCTGGATGACAACCGCCGTCGCCAGCAAGCCGCGGTGAATGCCGAATCGGCCACGCTGGCGGACTTGGCGGCACGTCTGCAAGCGCTCAAAACGCTGCAAGAAAAAGTCAAAACAGACGGCAAATTGCAACCTTGGCTACAGCGGCAGGGTCTGGAGCATTTGCAGGGCCTGTGGAGTCGGTTGCACATTGAACCGGGTTGGGAAAACGCACTTGAAGGCGCACTGCGTGAACGCATGGGCGCGCTCGAAGTCAGCCGCCTGGACCTGGTGCGCGCTTTTGCACACGATGCTCCCCCAGCCAAACTGGCGTTTTACACCCCGCCGCTGGCGGCCAGCGCACCCCAGGGTCAAGCATGGCCACGCCTGTCTGAGCTGCTTCGAGTCAACGATGCCAGCCTTGGCGCGCTGCTGGACGACTGGTTGCATGGTTGCTTCACCGCAGCCAGCCTGGAAGAAGCGTTGGCCGGGCGTGAACGCTTGCAAGCCGGTGAAGTCATCTACGTCAAAAGCGGTCATGCCGTGGGGCGCTACAGCGTCAATTTTTACGCCCCCGATTCCGAACAATCGGGACTTTTGGCACGCGCCCAAGAGATTGAAAACCTTGACAAACAGCAGCGTGCCCAGGTCTTGATCAGTGACGAGTCGCGCACCGCTATGGCGCGCGCCGAAGCCGCCTATGGCGAGGTTTCGCAACGCCTGGTCAGCGCCCGCCGTGAAGCCACTGAAGCACAAAACCGCAGCCATGAACTGCAGGTGCAAACCCTGCGCCTGACGCAACTGGCCGAGCAAGCTCGCAGCCGCAGTGCGCAAATCGATGCCGATCTGACTGAACTCGATGCCCAGCTCGATGACTTGCAAGAACGCCGTGTGCAAGCCGAGGCCCGCTTTGAAGAGCTTGACATGCAATTGGCCGACACCCAGGAGCGCCATGCCCAGCTGGAAGACCGCGTCATCCTGGCAGAGCGCAAACTCGCCCAATGCCGCGAACAACAGCGCGGCCTGGAGCGCCAGGCGCAAGAGGCTACCTTCAGCCTGCGCAGCCTCAGTGCACGCCGCGCAGAGTTGGCGCGTGCTATAGAAACAGCAGCACAACAAGCAGAATCTATAGGGGCTGAAAGCCAAAGAGCCCAAGACGAATTGGCACGTTTGAATGATGCTGCTGCACAGGGTGGCTTGCAGCAGGCACTGGCGGACAAACTCGAGCGTGAAAAAACCCTGGCGGCCCAGCGCAGCCAATACGACGACTTAAGCGCCAAATTGCGTGCCAGTGACGAACGCCGCCTGCAGCTTGAACGCGAGCTTGACCCCTTGCGCGCCCGCATCACCGAATTTCAGCTCAAAGCGCAAGCGG
>JBGSRY010000557.1:0-3462 GCA_041737325.1 Rhodoferax sp.
AAAAAAGTCAAGGTTGTTGACCGTGATTTTTGACGGAACTTTTTTCTCTACGCTAGGTACAACACTCATCAGCAGCCTTTTCAAATTCAATCAATGGGTTTCAAATTTTGGCGCGGGTCAATACCCGTGCCAGCACATTCAGCGCCAGCACCGCCAGCGTGATCAGAAACACGCCCGCCCAAGCCAGTTGCTGCCAGTTTTCATAGGGGCTCATGGCAAATTTAAAGATCGTCACCGGCAAACTGGCCATCGGTTCAGACAGGTTGGAGGTCCAGAACTGGTTGCTCAGCGCCGTGAACAACAGCGGTGCCGTTTCACCTGCAATGCGTGCGACCGCCAGCAAGATACCAGTGACCACACCCGCGCGGGCACAGCGCATGGTGATGCTCAAAATGACTTTCCACTTGGGTGCACCCAATGCATAAGCCGCTTCACGCAAACCCGCTGGTACCAGTTGCAACATGTTCTCGGTGGTACGGATCACCACTGGAATCACAATCAGGGTCAACGACGCAATACCTGCGTAGCCCGAAAATGTTTTGAACTGGGTGACCACCACAGCATAGACAAACAGGCCAATGACAATCGAAGGGGCTGACAGCAAAATATCATTCACAAACCGGGTCGTGGCTGCAAGCGCACTTTTGGGCTCAAACTCGGCCAGATAAATACCGGCCATGACACCAATCGGTGTGCCCACAAAAGTGGCCAGACACACCATCAGGAACGAGCCATAAATGGCATTTGCCAACCCACCTGCGTCATTGGGCGCAGGTGTCATCTCGGTCAACGCCGCGAACGTCAACCCAGCAAAACCAAGGCGCACCGTTTCAAACAAAATCCAGAACAACCAGAACAAGCCAAACGCCATGGCCAGCAAAGACAGCAGCAAGGCGGCTTGATTGACGCGTTTGCGGCTGTTGTAGCGCCGTTCACGCACCTGTGCCAAAGCGGCGGCCTGGAACAAAATTTCACTGGTACTCATGCTGCAGTGCCCTCACCTTTTTTCAGTTGACTCAGCAACAGCTTGGACAAGGACAACACCACAAACGTGATGAAAAACAAGACCAACCCAAGGTACATCAAAGAAGCCTGGTGCAAGCCTTCACCGGCCTCGGCAAACTCGTTGGCCAGCGCCGAGGTGATGCTGTTGGCCGCCTGAAACAGGCTCAGGGAATCGAGTTGATTGAAATTGCCAATCACAAAAGTCACAGCCATGGTCTCACCAATGGCACGCCCCAGGCCCAGCATGATGCCACCAATGACCCCAGCTTTGGTGTAGGGCAACACCACGGTTGACACCACCTCCCAGGTGGTCGCCCCCAAACCATAAGCAGACTCTTTGAGCAAGGTCGGGGTCACTTCAAACACATCGCGCATCACCGCCGCAATGAACGGGATGATCATGATGGCCAAAATGATCCCGGCCGACAAAATCCCAATGCCCACCGGCGGGCCAGAAAACAAGGCTTCCAGGTAGGGCACGCCCTTGGTCACGTGTTGCAAGGGTTGCTGCACATAGGTGGCCAAAATCGGGCCAAACACCAGCAGGCCCCACATGCCATACACAATGGACGGAATGGCCGCCAACAGTTCAACTGCGGTACCCAAAGGGCGCTTCAACCAGGCAGGTGACAACTCGGTCAAAAAAATGGCAATGCCAAAACTGACCGGCACCGCAATCAGCAAGGCAATGAAAGAGGTCATCAAGGTGCCATAGATCATCACCAGGCCACCAAACTCTTCTTTCACCGGATCCCAGGTGGCGGTGGTCAAAAAACCCAGGCCATATTTTTCAATGGCGGGCCATGCCCCTGCAGTGAGCGAAGTCAGAATCGCCAGCAACAAGCCCAGGGTTAACAGTGCGGCACTTTTGGCAAGCCATGCAAAAACACGATCAGCCCAAGGGCCTGATGGGGCCTGTTTGACAGAAAAAGCTTGTGGCATGGCACGTCCAGCGGAGGTTTCGGGGGAATTCAACGACATATCTCGGGCTGAAAGTGTAGTGGACATCACAGGCGTTCCCAATATTCAAAGAGGCCCAAAGCAAGCGATTTATTTCAACGCCACAGGTTTACCAGCTGTGTCCTTGACCTTGCCCCAGGATTTTTCGATGCTGGCGATCACACTGTCCGGCAAGGCCACATAGTCCAGGCTCGAGGCCAGCTTATCGCCGCTCTTGAAAGCCCAGGTGAAGAACTTGAAAGCTTCAGTGGCTTGTGCCGGCTTGTCTTGTTGCAGGTGCATCAAGATGAACGTGGCGGTAGAAATGGGCCAGGTACCCTTGCCCGGCTGGTTGGTGATGAGTTGGTAGAAAGACTTGTTCCAGTCAGCACCCGCTGCGGCCGCTTTGAAAGCTTCTTCGCTCGGCGACACAAACACGCCATCCTTGTTTTTCATCTGGGTGTAGGTCATTTTGTTTTGTTTGACGTAGGAATACTCCACATAGCCAATCGAATTGGGCAAACGGTTCACAAACGCGGCCACGCCTTCGTTGCCCTTGCTGCCGGCACCCACAGGCCAGTTCACCGCTGTACCCTCGCCCACCTTGGTTTTCCAGTCAGGATGGACACGGCTCAAGTAGTGGGTGAAGTTGAATGTGGTACCCGAACCGTCTGCACGACGCACCGGGGCAATGTCGGCATCCGGCAGCGCCAGGCCTGGGTTGAGTGCTTTGATGGCCGGGTCACTCCACTTGGTGATCTTGCCCAGGTAAATGTCACCCAGCACTTGACCGTCCAGCTTCATTTGCCCCGGGGCAATGCCCTTGATGTTGACCACCGGCACGGTGCCGCCGATCACGGTCGGGAACTGAAACTGACCCTTTTTGGCCAGCACTTCGTCGGTTTGCGGCATGTCGGAGGCACCAAAGTCCACCGTCTTGGAATCAATTTGTTTAATGCCCGCGCCTGAACCCACCGACTGGTAGTTCACTTTGACACCGGTGACCTTGTTGTATTCAGCCGCCCACTTGGCGTAAATCGGTGCCGGGAACGTTGCCCCCGCACCGGTAATGCTTTGTGCATGGGCCATTTGGCTGAGTGGGGAGAGGCCAAAAAAAGCGACTGCCGTCGTCGCCAAAATGGATTTGAAAGCACGTGTCGTCATAAATATCCTTGGGTTGATTGAAACAGCGTCTGGAACCTCATCAGGTTCGACAGGTTGTAATTTAAGACAAAGATGTGACAAGCATGTGACAACCAAGCCAGATGCGCCGCCGGCGTTGGCCAGGCAATGCTATGCTGGCAGCCAGACAGCACTGCAAAATCACGATGCAAACCATCCACCGCCTGGCCGCCGTTGACCTGGGCTCCAACAGTTTCCGGCTGGAAATCGGCCGCATTGAAAACGGTCAGTTCTACCGCACCGAGTACCTCAAAGAAACCGTGCGCCAAGGCAACGGACTCGACGACCAGTGCTGCTTGACTGCATCTGCCATGCAACGCGGCTGGGACTGTCTGG
>JBGSRY010000560.1:0-1895 GCA_041737325.1 Rhodoferax sp.
GTTGAGGATGGGGTGATCAAAGAACGGATTGGCCATGAACTGTCCCTGGTTGGCTTGCTTGATTTTTGATCACATTCTATGGCTCATCGGGAGCGACCAACTTCAAGCAAGTTCAACCAGCGATTCAGTCCCCCTTGTCACGCGTCTTTGCCAGAAGCCATTGCTGTCGTGGCATAACTGGTCGGCAAGGGGCAAGCAGGCAACTCAAGCCACCTGCAAATGGTGCGTCACCAGCTTGAAGTCGGGGTCTTCGGGGAACGGCTTGACGGCAAAGCCCAGGCCCTTCATGAGCTTGAGCATGTTGGGGTTGTTGGCCAGCACCAGGCCTTCAATCTCGGTCAGACCTTTTTCGCGCGCAAAGTCCATGATCGACAGCATCAGGCGTGAACCCAGACCCTTGCCTTTGAACTCGTCAGCCACCACCAGCGAAAACTCACAGGTGCTGCGATCCGGGTTGGTGATGTAGCGCGACACGCCCACAATGCGCGTGCGCTCAACCGAGTTGCCCTGGGCATCCACGGTGGTGTCGGTGACCAGTGCCACCAACGCCATTTCACGGTCGTAGTCAATCAGCGTGAAGCGCGACAACATGGTCGCAGGCAGCTCTTGCATGCTTGAGACAAAACGGAAATAGCGGCTCTCGGGCGACAGGCCGCGCACAAAGGCTTGCAGCATGTGCGCATCGTCCGGGTGTACCGGACGCACGATGTAGTCGCCGCCGCCAGCCAGCGGGCACAGCTGCTCGTGTTGCGACGGATACGGCAGGATGGCCAGGTGGTTGTAGTGGCGCACCGAAGGGGCCGCGTTTTCAACCACAATGCGGGCATCTACCGCCACCGCACCGGTCTCGTCGACGATGATCGGGTTGATGTCCATCTCACGCAGCTGCGGCAGCTCACACACCATTTCAGACACGCGCATCAGAATTTGCTCAAGGGCCTCCATGTTCACCGCAGGCGCACCGCGCCACACCCCCAGCGTCTCGGCCACGCGCGAGCGTTCGATCAAGCGGCTGGCCAGAAACTGGTTCAGCGGCGGCAGCTCCATGGTGCGGTCGTTGATGAGTTCGATCATGGTGCCGCCGGCTCCAAACGCGATCACCGGGCCAAACGGCTCGTCAGTCACCAGGCCCACGCAAACCTCACGGCCGCGCTTTTGCTCTGACATTTTTTGCACCGTCACGCCGTTGATGCGGGCGTTGGGCTGCAACTTGGTCACGGCCGCAATCATGTCAAGGTAGGTGTCACGCACGCTGGTGGCGGTCAGGATGTTCAGCGCCACACCCTGCACGTCCGATTTGTGGCTGATGTCAGGCGAATCGATCTTGAGCGCCACCGGGAACCCCAGTTGGGTGGCAATCATGATGGCCTCATTGGCACTGCGCGCCAGAATCGTCTTGGTGACCGGAATATGGAACGCGGCCAACAGCGCCTTGGACTCCATTTCGGTCAGTACCTTGCGCCGCTCGGCCAGCACGTTCTCGATCAACAAGCGCGCGCCTTCCACATCGGGCTTGGCCAGGCTGGACAAGGGGGGCGGGGTTTGTTGCAGCAATTGCTGGTTTTTGTAAAACGATGCAATGTTGCCAAAAGCGCCCACCGCCGCCTCAGGGGTTCTGAAACTGGGAATGGCGGCATCGTTCAAAATTTTGCGTGCTTCGCCCACCGTGGCATCACCCATCCAGCAGGTCAACAAGGGTTTGCTGACGTGCGGGTTGTAATCTGCAATAGCGCGCGCCACCGCATCGCCGTCCACCCCCATCTTGGGTGAATAAATCACCAGAATGCCGTCAATTTGTGGTGCATGGCTGACGGCCTCGATGGCGGCACGAAATTGCTCCGGGTTCGCGTCCTCGGACAAGTCCAGCAAATCGGTGAAAGTGGCCTGCCGGGGCA
>JBGSRY010000577.1:0-4970 GCA_041737325.1 Rhodoferax sp.
GTGCCGGGTGCTGCCAACAGCCTGCCGGTCAAGCTGGCTGTGGCTTTGCTGGCAGACCGCCATGGCGTGATTGACATCAACCTGCCGGTCAGTGGCTCACTCAACGACCCGCAGTTCCGTGTTGGCCCGCTGGTGTTCAAGCTGATTGTGAACCTCATCGTGAAAGCCATTACCGCCCCGTTTTCGTTGCTGGCCAGCGCGTTTGGCGGCGGCGGGGATGAGCTCAGCTTGGTCAGTTTTGCCCCCGGATCGGCCACGCTTACCCCCGAGGCGCAAGCTGGTTTGGAAAAAGTGGCCAAGGCCCTGCTACAACGCCCAGCCCTGCAACTGACGGTGGTGGGCAGCGCCAGCCTGGACGCTGAACGTGAGGCGTTCAAACGCGAACAATTGCAAGCGCTGGTGCTGGCTGAAAAGCGGCGCACGCAAACCGCCGAGGGCGCAGACAGGCTGCTGCCCGTTTCAAGCGCCGAGTACCCGGCCCTGCTCAAGGCGGTCTACAAACGTGCCGATTTCCCCAAACCGCGCAACTTGATTGGTCTGACCAAAGATGTACCTGTGGCCGACATGCAAGCCCTGTTGCTGGCCAACTTGGGGGTGGGTGAATCGGCCATGCAGGAATTGGCGCTGCGCCGCGGTGTGGTCGTGCGCGACCACCTGGCAAGCTTGAAATTGCCGCTGGAGCGTTTGTTTTTGGGGGCTGCCAAAACGGTCACGCCGCAGGCCTCATGGCAGCCGCGCGCTGAACTCCATTTGGCAACGCCATGAGCGTTTGAAGTGCCGTTGGCATCGCATGGGCGCGTGCTGGCTGAGCTCGCCCATGGCACTCGAATAGTTTTTTCGGTTGCGCTGCAAAACCCGGCGAAAATACACGTTTATTCCCGCTGCCTGGCAGTGGGCACTCTTTTACTCTAGTGCGCGATTCTGATGTTCCCTTTCTCAACCCAAGCCAAAGCAGACCTTACCCCTGACGCCTCTGCCGTCAGCGCCAAAACCCATGAGATGCACCCGCTGGATGCCCTGACCCATGGTGCTTTTTCGGCTCACACCTCAGGCGAGCGCATGGCCTGCATTCGTGATTGGCTGGCCAGCAGCCCCGGCACCGAGCAACTGCAGCAGGTGTTCAAGGAACTCAGTGTCAAAGACAAGGGAGCCGCCAAGCTGGTGCGCGAAAAGCTCGATGAAATCAAGCGCAGCAAAACCCAGGCCTCCATTGCCACCGAATGGGCCGACAAAGCGCAGACGCTGTTGGCCCTGTCCAAGCTCAACCTGGCCGATGCACTGGCCTGGCAACGTGATGCCGCCAAAGCCGGAGCCCCTTTGAGCAAAGACCCATTGGCTGGCCTGAAGGCACAACTGGTGGAGCGGGTGCGCGCCATAGAAGACCTGCAGCACCGCGTGCAGGTGCAGCGTGAAGCCGCCGTGTTGCTGGCGCAACGCATTGAAGTCTTGTCCACCAAACCCTGGGCTGACGCGCAAGCAGCGCAAGCGTCCCTGGTGGCCGATGTGGCCCATTGGCAGACTGAGGCGCAAGCGCTCGCAGGTGATGCCAATTGGCCCAGCGTGGATGCACGTTTTGTACCCCAGTTGCAAGATTCGCAGGCGCAGCTGCTGCTGGTGTGGCAAGCCTTCAGCGAGGCGCTGGCGCAGACTGTTGCGGCAGTGCAAGATGTCAGTGCGCCGCTGCCCAACGTGCCGGTGTGGGCCGATGAGCTGCGGGTCTTGCGTGGCATTGCGCTGGAAGCTCCGGTGGCTGCACCCAAACCCAAAGTTGACCCTGAAGTGCGTGCCAAGGCCACGGCAGCAGTTCGCGAAGTGCTCTCAAAATTAGAGCATGAAATGGCTGAAGGTCATGGCAAAGCCAGCGTCGGTGCGGCCAATGCCTTGCGCCAGGCGCTCAAAGACAACGGCCGTTTGCTGGACGACAAGCTCGAAGCCCAGGCGCATGCTGCCCTGGTGGCGGCGGGTGAGTTGGAGGGCTGGCAACGCTGGCGTGCCGACCAGCTGCGTGACGCACTGGTGGCCAAGGCCGAAGGCCTGCTCAACCGCCCCGAAGGCCAAGCCATGGGGGGCCGCAAGATGCAAGACACCTTGCGCCAGCTGCGCGAGCAATGGAAGCTTACCGACCAGGGCGGCGCTGCCAACCACGCCCTGTGGAAGCGTTTTGACGATGCCTGCAACCAGGCTCATCAAGTGGTCGAAGCCTGGCTGGAAAAAATCAAGGCAGAGTCGGCTGAACACCGGGCCCAGCGCCTGGCACTGATCGAAGAAGTCAAAGCCTGGGCACAGGCCAACCGCGTTGCGCTGGATGACGACTGGAAAGGTTTCAGCCGGGTCTTGCACCAGTTTGGCGACCGCTGGCGCGAATCGGGCCATGTGGGCGAAAAAATGTTTGCCGAACTGCAGCCGCTCTGGAAAGCCGCCATCGACGAAGCCGCCGCACCGCTGGAGAGCTTGCAAAAACTGAGTTTGGATGCGCGTCACGCGATGATCGACGAGGCCAAGTTGCTGGGTGCAGAGGCCCTGCTGCGCCTGGATGCCGTCAAGGCGTTGCAACAGCGCTGGCAGGCCGAAGCGCACCGGATACCGATCGAGCGTCGCCATGAACAAAAACTGTGGGACGCGTTCCGCAAACCCATCGACGAGGCCTTCAACCGCAAAACGGCCGAGCGTGAGCAAGCCCAAAGCGCCTTGAGCGAGCGGGACCGCATCGTGCTCGATGCGTCCAAAGCCCTGCAAGCGGCCAACGCTTCGGGTGACGTGCAGGCCATTCGCAGCGCCGTGGCGGCACTGGAAGCCGCGCTCAGTGGTCAGGCACAGGCGCAAGCCGCCGTGCAGGCTGCCAAAAATTCAGAACAAAATACGGCTCTAGCCCATATAGAACAAGGGACAGAAGCTACTGAAAATATAGCATCTGAGTCCGCGTCAGAAGATGCCAGTGCGACGTTGCCAGCTTCTGAAGCCGCATCCGACGCAGAAGCTGTGCCGACTGTTGAGCCGGTGAAGCCCGTGGTCGTACCCAAGCGGGTCATTGCGATGCGCGGTGATGACCGCCCGGGTATGAAAAAAGAAGAGCCAGCGCCGATGGGGCGCGGTGGCAAATTTGGTGACCGCAAAGAGGCCGGTCGTCCGGGTGGGCGCGATGGCGCACGGGATGCACGTGGCCCCGGTGGCCCGCGTGGCGAGCGTTCAAATCGTCCCGCTTACGGCGAGCGCCCAGAGGCTCCGCGCTTGGGTGATGCAGCCTTCAGAGCCCAGCGCGACGCGCTTGAGCAAGCCCAGTTTGCCTTGCGCAAATTGGCGGCACAGGCGCACGGCGAGGCCCTCACGCAGCTCTTGACTGCCTGGGAAATGCGCGACGCTGAACGTGTGCCGACGCTGCAGGAACTCGGCAGCCGTGTCAGCCCGGCGGTGCGCGGGGCCTGGGTCAAGGCGTTGTCGCAGGGCGTGTCGGGTGATGCAGCCACGGCCTTGCTGCGGCTTGAAATGGCCGCTGAAGTGCCAACCCCGGCCGAGCACCTCAGCGCCCGGCGCATGCTGCAACTGCAGTTGCTGACCAAGCGCCATGACCCTGCACCGGCGCAGACCTGGGCGCAGGACACGGCAGCGGTGCTGGCGGCTGCGTTTGATGCGGCGCAGGTGCGGCGGGTGCAGAACGTGTTGAAGGTGTTGCTGAAACCTTGAGTCGGCGCAGGCCTTAAGTCGCCAGCCTGAGTCGTGCAGGGGCGGTGTTGCTGGACAGACGCAGCACTTGCAGCCGGGGTGGTGTGGCATCGGCATCCCAGTCGCTCAGCACCAGCCGACGCAGCGCCTGGCCTTCGGTTTTGCCCAGCTGGTGATCGGCTGGCCGGTGGGTGTGGCCGTGGATCAGGGTGCTGGCTTGGGCTTGCTGAAGCCATTGCCGCGCCAGGGGCTCGTCCACATCCACGTAGGTGGCGGCGCTGGATTTGCGTGACTCGCTTTGCGAGCGCAAGTCATGGGCGATGGCTTGGCGCTCAGCTAAGGGTTTGGCCAGAAAATGTTGCTGCCAGGCGCTGGTGCGTACCTGCTGGCGAAATTGCTGGTAGTCCACGTCATCCAGACACAATTCGTCGCCGTGCGACAGCAGCCAGCGTTGCTGGTCAAAACACAGCACGCTGGGGTCGGGCAGCAGCGTCATGCCACAGCTTTGGGCAAAAGCGTCACCCAGCAAAAAATCGCGGTTGCCGTGCATGAAGTAGATCGGCAGACGCTGCGCGGCGGCCCGCAGCAGCTGTTGGCACTGGCGGGCAAAGTTGGCCTCGGTTGCTGAGTCGGTGGCGCTGCCGGTGTGCTGGGCCTGGCCGAGGACAGCGGCTTCATCGGCAACGTGCAGATCGAGTACGTCGAAGGCCTCGACATGTACATCATCCGCGGCCGCAAGTCCGACGTCGACCGCGTGGTCCGCATCATCGAGGAGATCGAGCGGCTCTCGGCCGTCACGCAGCCGGCGATCGACATCCTGTACCTGCGGCACGTCGACAGCCAGGGCATGGCCGACCTGGTGACGCAGGTGTACGACCAGATTCTCTCGCCCCGCAGCGGCGCGGTGAGCATCACGCCGCTGGTTCGTCCAAACGCGCTGCTGCTGATTGGCCGCGCCGACGCGATCGAGACCGTGGCCGCCATGATCCGCCGGCTCGATCAGCCCGTCGAACCGACCACGCAAATGCGCGTGTTCCAACTCCGCTACATGAACGCGGCCGACGCCGAAGAGCGGATCAGCCGCTTCTACGCCACGCCCACGGGTCTCGGCACCCGAGCCCGCGCGGTGTCCGACTACCGCAGCAACACGCTCGTGGTCGTGGCCAGCCCGCGCGACATGGAAGAGATCGCCACAATGCTCAAGGGGATGGACGTCAACGACAGCCCCGCCACGCACGAGATTCGCGTCTTCCGCCTCCGCAACACGCTCGCGACCAACCTCGCGCCGGTGCTGCAGGACGCCATCAACG
>JBGSRY010000185.1:0-1999 GCA_041737325.1 Rhodoferax sp.
GTGCCACGTCACCGGCCAGCCAGGCCAGCCAAAAAACAAAGATCAGCAACCAGCTGGTTTTCAGCAGCTGGCTCAGGTTGTGCACCGCTTGCTGATGGGTCTGCGCCGCCTGCGGGTCCTCAAACTCGCGCATGGACAGCAAAAAAACCACGCCCTGCGCCAGCAGCAGCAAGCCAAACACCAACACAAATAAAGCACCCACTTGCTGGCTGGCCGAGAGCTGTTTGAGCGTTTGGTACATGGCGTTTCAAAGGTCGCGCAGGGCCAGCACGGCACGGCGGGCGCGCTGCAAAAACACATGAATGTCTTCGTCCGGTTGCAACTGCATGGGCGCACCAAACGTCACCGAGCACAGCACCGGCACGGGCACCACTTCGCCTTTGGGCATGACGCGCTGCACGTTGGCGATCCAGGCGGGGATGAGTTCGATGTGTGGAAATTTCAACGCCAGGTTGTACAACCCGGCCTTGAACGGCTGCGGTTCGTCGGCGTGGCCACGCGTGCCCTCAGGGAACAAAATCAGCGAATCACCCGCGTGCAGCGCGTCGATCAGCGGCTCCAGTGGGTCTTCATCAGCATGGCGCTCGCGCGACACGTAAATCACATTGAACACCGCACTTGTCAGCCATTTTTTGAACGGCGATTGCGTCCAGTAGTCGCGCGCTGCCACGGCCCGGGTGCTGTGGCGCAACTCTTTGGGCAGCGCGGCCCAGATCATCACCAGGTCCACATGGCTTTGGTGGTTGGCAAAGTAAATGCGCTGCTCGGCCTTGGGCGGACAGCCCAGCCAACGCGCCTGCGACCCCGTCAAGGTGCGCACCAGCGCCAGCAAAAACAGGCTCATGGCGGCTGCAGCCACACGCAAACTCCAGGCCTGCAGCCGGGCGCAGCCACCGACGGGCGGCAGGTTGACAACCTGGTTCTCGGCGTTCATGGCAGTTCAGCACTTTCAAGGCGGCGCTCGATGAGGGCGGCGCGCCCGGCCACATAGCTGGAGTTGGGCAGCTTCTCAAAGTACTTGGGGCGCGGCAGCATCACCGCCAGGCGCGATGCCTCAAAGCGGCTCAGTTGTGCCGCAGGCTTGCCAAAATAGCGCTGCGCCGCAGCTTCGGCCCCAAACACGCCCTCGCCCCACTCGACGCTGTTGAGGTAAATCTCAAGAATGCGGCGCTTGTCCAAAATGGCTTCCAGCAGCAAGGTCAGCACAAACTCTTGCCCCTTGCGCAACAGCGTGCGCTCACCCGACAAAAACAGATTTTTGGCCAGCTGCTGGGTGATGGTGGAGCCGCCCACTACCTTGGGCGCTTTGGTGGGTTTGGCCAACGGTGCAGCGGCGGCTTTGGCGGGCTCCATGGCGCTTTTTTTGCTGCCATTTTTGGCATCGGCTTTGGCTTGCCGGGCTTGCAAGGCGGCGTTGACTTTGGCGGCTTGTTCCTCGGCCTTGGCGTTTTTCTGCCAGGCTTTCTCTAGCGCGTTCCAGTCCACACCGTCGTGGTTGGCAAAACCGTCGTCTTCGCTGGCGATCACGGCACGCTTGAGGTGGCTCGAAATCTGGTCATACGGGGTCCACTGCTGACGCCATTTGAGGCTGCCTTTTTCAGTCGTCACGCGCCACAGCTCAGAGCGCTCAAACGCGGTGGACTGCGGGTCTACGGCCAGCATAAGCGCAATGCGTGCCACAAAAAACAGCTGCAACAGCGCCAGCGCCAACGCCACCAGCCCGAGCCAACGCAACACCGCTTTCATGGTTTCAAGCCATCACCTGACGCAGCTCGGCCAACACGTGTGCCGAGGGTGGGCGCACCCCGCGCCAGATCAAAAAAGCCTCGGCAGCTTGCTCCACCAACATGCCCAGGCCGTCGCGTGGCTGCGCCCCGTGTGCGCGTGCCCAGTCTATAAAGCCCTGCGCTGGCGGGCCATACATCATGTCGTAGGCCAGTGCACCGGGCTTCAAGACGCTGGCGTTCACCGGCACGCCGTGGCCGCCCAGGCTGCTGGC
>JBGSRY010000188.1:0-4340 GCA_041737325.1 Rhodoferax sp.
GGATCAACCGCTATTGCATTCATTTCAAAACTAGCAGCAGTTGTGTAGGCGTTCGTCCATGTATTTGTAACTGTGTTGTATTTATAAATAAAACCGTTGTTGTTATCCGTTTGTCCGGTGACATAGACATTGCCGGCTGCATCACCCGTGATGCCGTTGAAATTTGCGTTATTAGCCCCTGCGGGGTAGGCGGCGGTGACACGCGTCCATATGGTGAATGCCGCCGCGGCTGCCTTGCTGTACAACGCGCCGTTATCAGCCAACGCATAGACGGTGGTGGTATTGCCCCAAATCGCCTCAAATTTGCCAGCAGACTGACCATTGACTTTGGGGACAGAACCCGTTTTAAGTTGGCGTGTCCAGGTTATTCCATCAAAAAAATAAATGCCTTGATCACCCACCACATAGGTTTGACTCGGGCCGTAGGTTTTGACACCGTTCGCATCTTGCGTGGGTGCTGTGCCGGTCATTGGCATAGCCGCCCAGGTTGTGCCATTGAATTGCACCAACGGTGTCGTACCCAACTTGTTGTCGCCTACCGCAACCGCGTATGTGGTGCTGGCCACGCTGATCGCGTTGAGTTGTGCGGTGTTGGTCGGCAGGGTTGCTGCTACACCATTGACATACACCACGCCCAATTGGTCGTTGCATGGCGGCTTTGCTGCAACATCACAAGTAGGCTCACCCACCCCAATGACCAAGCCAGGTACGCCCGCAACGCCATTAAGCTGAATGTCGGGGTTGGGCGGTTCGATCAAGCCATTGTTGACCGTGCAAACTGCCGCCATGGCCTGCACGGCCAGCGTGGTCAGAACGATCAGGAAAACTTTGAAAACAATTTTCATATATCCAATCTGCTTGAATGAAGCCACTTCAATGCCGTGCAATACCGACTATCCAGGCACATCTTAAGCAGTCTGGCTTAAGGGATCGTTAAGGCACTATCAAAATAGAAGCTGGTTACCCTTTAATAACAAGGGCTACAAGCTAATTTCTTATAAATATACCCAGACAACAAGCGTCCTCGCGCTCAGCGCTCCAGCGACACTGACACACTGCGCTCAATAAATCCCAGCGTGCCAGGCGTGCCCGTTGCGGCCACCGACTCAAACCGGTCGATGGTGACCGTGGTCGGCCCATCGGTGTAAGTTGATTCAACACAGCGTACTGCAATGGCAAAACCATCAATCGGTGTTGGGAGTGTCGCCACCGGGTTGGCGCACCGGGTTGGGTTAGCCGGTATGGCCACCACCGCCCACTCCAGCCCGGCACGCGCCGCCCAGTACGCCCGTGAGCCTTGAATGTCTTGCGCCGATGTCAGCTGCTGGGTGTTTGAAAACGTCAGCATAAAACCGCCCAGCGCCGCCAGCACCACCACCAAAAAGATGGCGGCAATGGCAGTAAAACCCTGTTGTGTACGGCAGGCTAAATTCATGGCGTGTTGTCCACATGCACCTCGTGGTACAGGCTGACGGTTTCGTTGTTGTCGGTGAACTTGAGCGTAATCTGAACCAGCGCGTTACGCTGCAGGTCTGAGCCGTTGTAAACAAAGCTGCAGGCACTCACCTTGTCGGCCAATACCGCGCCAGTGGCCGGGCACGCGCTGCTGAAACTGGTGCTTGCGGTGCGGTACAACTTACCGCCACTGCACCGGTAAGCCACAATGATTTCGTCCTTTGGAATCACATGAAAGCGACGGCTGCCGGATGCCAGGGGAAACAGTTTGCTGTTGATGGGGATTTGCGTCTCAGCCCCATCCACCGGTGCACCCGACACGGCCGAGGTGTTGTCCTGGTTGTAGGCATCGGCCCCGGTGATGCCCAGGTTGTAAACCGCAACCACGTCGCCCTGCACGATGCGCTGATCAGCTGGCAAGGCGTTGTTGCTGCCGAGCATGTTGAAGCTGCTGTCGGCAGCGGTAAAGTCCAGCGCCGTGCCATCTGCCGGTGTGGCATCGTCGGCGCGGTAACGGCCTCCGGTTTTGGTGGGGATGAATTCCAGACACTGGTTGGCCGGTGTGGTGGCTGGCACGCGCAGGCTGTTGGGCAAGGCCTTGCGCACATCGCGCGCCATGCGCCGCACGGTGGTGTCGGCCACGTCGGTCAGGGCCGCGCGCCGGGCACTGTCAAAGTAAGCATCAATTGGGCTTTTCATGAACACCGCCACCATGCCGCCAATGACACCCAAAATGACGATGACCATGACCAGCTCGATCATGGTGAAGCCGCGTTGAAAGTTTGTTGTTTGCATGCTCAGTAATTGCCCCTGTAGCCTGTCATGCTGATGGCATCTGCACCATGGGTGACGGTCACCGTCACTTTTTTGGCCGCAATGCCCAGCGTAGCGGCATCGTCCACCACCGCGATGCCAATCACATAACTGGACAGCTCAGCTGGTAAATCGGTAAAGGCGGCGTTGGACAGGCCGTTGTAGTCAAGCACCGTGTCAAAGTTGGCCCGACTGGCTTTGACCACATGGGGGCCACAGGCGGGTGGGCTGGCACCCCCGGGGTCGGGGTCACAGTAGGCTTTAAGCAGCACTTCTTCCAGAATCGAATCGGCCAGCGCCATGGCCTGCTTGCGCACCATGGGGTCGGCGCTGGACTTGACCACCGTGTTCATCACCGACAAGATGCCCGCCAGCCCGGCGGCCACCACCACGATGAAGATGATGAGCTCGATCAGCGTGAAGCCACGCTGCCTGATGGCGGTTGCCCCTTGCCCTGGCTTGTCCTCTTCCCGCCTTTGGGGGAAGGTTGGGATGGGGGCCGTGGCTGGCTTAGTCGTGCACATAGCCGGTTTGTGCCTCCACGGTGATCGGGTTGGCGTTGCTGATGGTGATGCTCAGGGCCGCCGTTTGGTTGGTGCTACCCAGCGCCGTAAACAGCAACGGTGACGGCGTGGGTGTAGCTGCCAGGCCGATGCCGCCACGCGGCGGGTTCGGCGGGGCCAGCGGCGCATCACACACACCGTCAGGCGCAGCCCCGGTGTCCATGGTCAACGTCACGCCAGTGGCATTGAGAGCCACGCACACCGTGCGGCGTTGGGCAATGGCCGTTTTTTGGGCATAGCGCAGCAAAGCCATGGTTTCATCATGGAAGCCCCGCTGCGTGAAGTCACTGGTATTGGACAGGCGCGGCGCAGCAAACACCGCCAGCACGCCCAGCATGACGATGACCATGATCAGTTCGATCAGGGTAAAACCGCGCTGGCCGTTTTTGCCACCATGCGGACAGATGATGGCAGTTAGATCCGAAGGTGGCATGTGTATACGGTTAATAGCGACTCTCTAGTAGCCAATCGCGCGATATTTCGGTGCATTACAACTCATCCAGTCAATATTCCCACACTTAATTCAGATTTGCAAACTGCACCGCAATGACGATTTAACACAAAAAAGCCGCTCAAAAGCGGCTTTTGGAAGCTTGGTTTGAATGACCTTACCTCAGTTCCTCAGTTAGTACCGGTCATAGGATAAGTTAATGTCGTTCCGTTTACATCAGTTGTAACACCAGACGCCGAGCCATCACCATAAATTACAGTGCAAGTACCGGTGGCATTTAGAGCCACTGCGGTATCAGCCGATAGGTTGACCGTTCCTTGCACCGCATTGGCGGCAAACACAGCGAGCGTCACTGCAGGGTTCAAGGCAGCCCCGAGGTCAGAACATTTTGCAACGGCAATGCATTTAGTGTTGCCACTTGCCGCCGATTTGATCGAGCATGCCGCGTAATTAATTGCGTTAGCCGACGCCAAGGCACCAGTAAAACCAGAACCAGCTGCCTTATTTGCATCCCCCTTCAAATCCACAAACTTCGGCAGCGCCACTGCAGCCAGCACGCCCAAAATCACGATCACCATCACCAGCTCAATCAACGTAAAGCCGCGTTGCACTTGTTTCATGTTGTCCACCTTGTAAAAATTAAAAACGCATTGCACAAAATAGTTGTGCAACAGCGCAAAGACACCAACTTGCGCTCAAATTCTATAGCAGCCAGCTTAAGCTTGACTTAAATCTTTGGCCCATGCGCTGTCTGGCAGCAACAGGCCCAACCTGGGCTAGTTCATCACCTCACCTTGCCACATATACGCTTCTTTTGCGGTGATTTGCAACGGGCCTGCTGCGATGCCTGCCACCTGATACCAGGCCATGCTGTCGCCACTGGGGCTGTCAAACACTGCAGCATCTTGTGGCAGGTAGCCCACGCACACGCATTGGGCATCAAACACCCAGCTGCCAGGTGGCACAGCCGCAACCTGCCCGGTAGCCATTTCACCCCAAAAATTGGCGGGGCGGTTGGCCAGCAACGCAAACGGATTGCGTTGCACGGCAGCAACGTC
>JBGSRY010000602.1:0-3133 GCA_041737325.1 Rhodoferax sp.
GAGGGCGGCGGTGGGCCGAATTACGCCGAGATGTAATGTTTTTCGTTGACAAAACCCAATTCAATTCAATTGGATAAAGGTTTACCATTGTTGGCATGAAAACACTCTTCTCTGACCAGCAACTGGAACATATCGTCGAACAAGGAATGATTTACATGTGTGCATGCCCGGCGCAGGTGGCCGGTGCCATGCAGCAACTGCGCGCGTTGTACGACTACCAGGCACGCTGCCTGATCGACCCACGCAACGACCCCAAGGTGCATCAAGCCATTGCAGACGGCGTACTGCGCGCCCACAAGGTGCTGGAAGCCACCTTGATGGAAGTCATCGACCTGGAGCATTGGGACCGCGAAACGCTCAGCATGCCAGAGGGTTTGCGCCAGCGGCAAATGAGCGAAATTCAAGACGACCATGCGACCGATTGATGCCCTACATGTTGTGGTTAACCCGCAGAAAAAGGATCGGGTGGGCACGGGTATCCCCGCTGCATCCCTGTAGAATTTGCGTGGTCAGGAGAGAGCCAGCCCTTTGAGGCAGCCGCCGAAGGCGCAGAACCATTGATCGCAGTGGTTTGAACGCTCAGGCAAAAGGACTGACAAACGCCATTGGCCTGCCAGGTCAGTGACGACACCCCACTGGAGAGAGGTTACGCGCCGCCCACACGGTCTGCGCCGACCCACCGAAGGAGCAACCTGCCACGGCAGCGAATCTCTCAGGTAAAGCGGACAGCGGGGGCAGCGCAACGCCAAATTGGGTTTGGCTTTGCATTTGTTTGACCTGCCCCTGGAGCGACACCATGTCCGCCTCGTCCGATACTTTGTTGAAAGTCCCCCTTAATGACCTGCATGTTGCCCTAGGCGCGCGCATGGTTCCGTTTGCCGGCTACAGCATGCCGGTGCAATACCCGCAAGGCCTGATCGCCGAGCACAAACAAACCCGCACCGCCGCAGGTTTGTTTGACGTATCGCACATGGGCCAGCTGCGGCTGGTCGGTGCGGATGCTGCAGCTGCGTTCGAGTCGCTGATCCCGATGGACGTGATCGACCTGCCCGTGGGCAAACAGCGCTACGGCTTGCTCACCAATGACGCGGGCGGCATCATCGACGACCTGATGTTCTTCAAGAAGATCGCCACCGAGCTGTTTGTCATCGTCAACGGTGCCTGCAAAGTGGGTGACATCGCGCACATCCAGGCACAGATTGGCACGCGCTGCCAAGTCATTCCGATGCCCGAATACGCGCTCTTGGCCCTGCAAGGCCCCAAGGCCGTCAACGCCTTGTCGCGGCTCGCACCGGGCGTAGAAAAACTGGTGTTTATGACCGGTGGCAATTTCACCGTGCACACCAGTAACCAAGCCATCGACGTTTTTCTGACGCGCAGCGGCTACACCGGCGAAGACGGCTTTGAGATTTCCGTGCTCGCCACGCAAGCGCTGGCGCTGGCCACAGCCCTGCTTGCACAACCCGAGGTCAAGCCGATTGGCCTGGGCGCACGCAACTCGCTGCGGCTGGAAGCCGGTCTGCCGCTGTACGGCAACGATGTCGATACCACCACCACACCGGTCGAAACCAGCCTGCAATGGGGCATTCAGAAAGTGCGCCGCAGCGGTGGTGCACGCGCCGGTGGTTTTCCGGGTGCTTCAAAAATACTAGCGCAACTCGCAAATTCAACAGGGGCTACAAGCCGAAAACGTGTCGGACTCATGGCGCTGGAGCGCATTCCCGTGCGCGAGCACGTTGAAATTCAAAGCACAGCGGGCGAGCATATCGGTGAAGTCACCAGCGGCCTGCTCGGCCCAACGATTGACCAACCCATCGCCATGGCCTATGTGCCGCCCGCCTACGCAGCGTTGGGCACCCAAGTCAACGCCATCGTGCGCGGCAAACCCGTACCCATGAAGGTCGTGGCGATGCCGTTTGTCCCCACCAACTATTTCCGCGGTTAACCTCTTTTACCCCCAACTTTTATCGGAGCATCCCATGAGCATCAAATACACCCCCGACCACGAATGGGTCAAACTGGACAACGGCATCGCCACCGTTGGCATCACGCACCATGCGCAAGACGCGCTAGGCGACGTGGTGTTTGTCGACTTGCCTGAAATCGGCAAGGCTTATGCCAAGAAAGATGCCGCCGCCGTGGTTGAGTCGGTCAAAGCTGCCGCTGACGTGTACATGCCTGCCAACGGCACAGTGACAGAAGTGAACGAAGCGCTGCGCGCCGACCCGGCACTGGCCAACTCCGACCCGCTGGGCGCGGGCTGGTTCTTTAAATGCAAGCTCGACAACGCGGCTGACCTGAATGCGCTGATGGACGAGACCAGCTACACCAAGTATTCCGCTGACAACGCGCATTAACGCGCAACAAAGCCCACCCCGAGGTCTCCCATGCCCACCCCTACCCTTTCCGCGCTGGAAAACGCCAGCGAATTCATCGCGCGCCACATTGGCGTGAGCGCTGCCGACGAGGCCGTCATGCTCAAGACCGTGCAGGCCAAATCGCGCACGGCGCTGATCAAACAAATCGTGCCACGCGCCATTGCCCGCAAGCAGCCGATGGCCATTCCAGAGGCCATTCCTGAAGCCGCAGCGCTGGCCGAGCTCAAGGCCATAGCCGCCAAAAACAAGGTCATGAAAAGCTGCATCGGCCAAGGCTATTACGACACCTTCACGCCCGGCGTGATTCTGCGCAACATCCTGGAAAACCCGGCCTGGTACACCGCCTACACGCCCTACCAGGCTGAGATCAGCCAGGGACGTATGGAAGCGCTGGTCAACTTTCAGACCATGATCATGGACCTGACCGGCATGCCCATGGCCAATGCCTCCATGCTCGATGAGGCAACCGCAGCCGCCGAGGCCATGACGCTGGCGCGGCGCGTGAGCAAATCAGCGTCAAACCGTTTTCTGGTGGACGCAGAAGTGCTGCCGCAAACGCTGGCCGTGCTGCAAACCCGCGCCGCACCGCTGGACATCGACGTGGTGGTGTGCGCCGCCGACCAACTGGCAACACAAGACGGTTATGCCGTGCTGCTGCAATACCCCGGCACCAGCGGCGTGCTGCGCGACGACCGGTCGTTGATCGCCGCTGTCAAAGCCCGAGGCGCGGCCGTCATCATGGCCGCCGACCTGCT
>JBGSRY010000627.1:0-2240 GCA_041737325.1 Rhodoferax sp.
TAAAACCACCTTCATCGCCAACGGCGGTACTCATGCCGCGCTCATCAATGATTTTTTTCAAAGCATGAAAAGTTTCAGCTCCATAACGCAGGGCTTCGCGAAAGCTGGGAGCGCCCACCGGGATGATCATGAATTCCTGCAAGTCCAGGCTGTTGTTGGCGTGTGCACCACCGTTGATGACGTTCATCATTGGCACGGGCAACTGCATGCCACCCATGCCGCCAAAATAGCGGTACAGCGGCAGGCCGGATTCTTCTGCGGCAGCGCGGGCCACCGCCATGGACACGGCCAGCATGGCGTTGGCACCCAGGCGACTTTTGTTCTCGGTGCCGTCCAGGTCAATCAGGGTTTTGTCCAGAAAGGCTTGCTCAGACGCATCCAGACCCAGCACCGCCTCACTGATTTCGGTGTTGATGTGTTCCACCGCTTTAAGTACACCCTTACCCAAGTAACGGGTTTTGTCACCATCGCGCAGCTCAATGGCTTCACGGCTACCTGTGGATGCGCCGGATGGCACAGCGGCGCGGCCCATGGTGCCACTTTCCAGCAGCACATCACATTCCACTGTGGGGTTGCCACGGGAATCCAGAATTTCACGACCGACGATGTCAACAATTGCACTCATGCTTTTCTTTCAAAAAATACAAAATTAAAAACGACAGGAATCAAACCCAGAGGCCATCATGCACGGCTTAGTTGAAATCATTCTCCAGGAAAGGTGTTTTTTTGGTTACGTAATCGAGCGCCATCAGGGTTTCCAGCAAGGCTTTCATGTGTTTCAACGGCACGGCATTGGGGCCGTCGCTCAGGGCTTTGGCTGGATCCGGGTGCGTTTCCATGAACAAGCCGGCCACACCCACCGCCACGGCCGCACGGGCCAGCACCGGCACCATCTCGCGCTGGCCACCGCTGCTGCTGCCTTGGCCGCCGGGTAATTGCACGGAATGGGTGGCATCAAATACCACCGGTGCAAGGGTGTCGCGCATGATGGCCAGTGAGCGCATGTCACTCACCAGGTTGTTGTAACCAAAGCTGGCACCACGCTCGCATGCCATGAAGTTGTCTTCTGGAAGACCTTTTTCCCGTGCGGCAGCGCGCGCTTTGTCGATGACGTTTTTCATGTCAGCGGGGGCCAGGAATTGCCCCTTTTTGATGTTGACCGGTTTACCCGACTGCGCCACGGCGCGAATGAAGTCAGTCTGCCGGCACAAGAAGGCCGGGGTCTGCAGTACATCCACCACGCTGGACACTTGGGCAATTTGGTCTTCAGAGTGAATGTCCGTCAGAATGGCTAGCCCCAGCTCGTGTTTGACTTTTGCCAGAATTTCAAGACCTTTGTCAATGCCTGGGCCTCTGAAGGTGTTGCCGCTGGAACGGTTGGCTTTGTCAAAACTGCTCTTGAAAATGAACGGGATGCCCAGGCTTTGGGTAATCTCTTTCAACGTGCCCGCGGTGTCCATTTGCAACTGTTCGGACTCAATCACGCACGGGCCGGCAATCAGAAAAAACGGGCGCTGCAGCCCTATGTCAAATCCGCACAGTTTCATCAGGCCACCGCCTTCAGTGGGGTGATTGTTTTTTGATTGTCCAGCGCGGCACGGATGAACGCATTGAACAAGGGGTGTCCGGCCCAGGGCGTGGACTTGAACTCGGGGTGGAACTGAACGCCGACGAACCAGGGGTGAACGGCTTGGGGCAATTCAACAATTTCGGTCAAGTGTTCGCGCTGTGTCAAGGCCG
This sequence comes from Rhodoferax sp., assembly GCA_041737325.1. GTDB lineage: Bacteria > Pseudomonadota > Gammaproteobacteria > Burkholderiales > Burkholderiaceae_C > Rhodoferax. The sequence goes on from JBGSRY010000627.1 coordinate 1,741, forward strand.
AAATGATCAAACCCGACTTGCGCAGCGTGTCCAGAAAATGCACATTGGCTTCATACCGGTGGCGATGGCGCTCGGTCACCACATCACCATAAATTTTGTGGGCCAGCGTGCCTGGTGTGACATCTGAGCTTTGCGCCCCCAGTCGCATGGTGCCACCCAGGTCAGAAGCCTCGCTGCGGGTTTTGATGGTGCCGTCTTCGTCTTTCCATTCGGTGATCAGGGCGATCACCGGGTTGGGCGTACCCAGGTCAAACTCGGTGCTGTTGGCGTTTTTCAGGCCTGCTACATGGCGGGCAAATTCAATCGTGGCCACTTGCATGCCCAGGCAAATGCCCAGGTAGGGAACTTTGTTTTCACGGGCATAGCGGGCGGCGCAAATTTTGCCTTCAACCCCGCGCACACCAAAGCCGCCGGGTACCAAAATGCCGTCAAACTTGGCCAGGCGCGTCACATTGTCGGGCGTGATGGTTTCTGAATCAATGTACTCAATCACCACTTTT
>JBGSRY010000003.1:0-4588 GCA_041737325.1 Rhodoferax sp.
ACCACATTGACATTCCGTACCCGCAACGGGTGATCCATCAGCGCTCCGTTTGATCGGGCTGCGGTGGATGTGCCTATAATAAAAAGCACGGTCGTTCTATTGTTGAATTTTTTGCGGATTGTCGCTGCAACGACCAAGCTGCTGAGTGCCGCCGCATAGAATGCCAGCATTGACGTGCACGTCAACTCTTTTGGCGCTGGCACGGTGCGCGATGATTCATTTTTAACACTCTGGAGAAAAGAAGCTATGAAAGTCCTGGTCGCAGTCAAACGCGTGGTGGACTACAACGTGAAAGTCCGAGTCAAATCAGACAACACCGCCGTAGACACCGCCAACGTCAAAATGAGCATGAACCCGTTTGACGAAATCGCCATTGAAGAAGCCGTGCGCCTGAAAGAAAAAGGCGTGGCCACAGAAATCATCGCCGTGTCATGCGGTGTGGCCCAGTGCCAGGAAACCCTGCGCACCGCCATGGCCATTGGTGCTGACCGCGCCATTTTGGTAGAAACCAATGAAGAGTTGCAACCTTTGGCCGTGGCCAAGTTGCTCAAGGCCCTGGTGGACAAAGAACAACCCGGCTTGATTATTCTGGGCAAACAAGCCATTGATGATGACTGCAACCAAACCGGCCAAATGCTGGCCGCTCTGGCCGATTTGCCGCAGGTGACGTTTGCCAGCAAAGTTGAAATTGCCGATGGCAAAGCCACCGTGGCACGCGAAATTGACGGTGGTGCAGAGACGCTGCAAGTGACTTTACCGGCCGTGGTGACGGCTGATTTGCGGCTCAACGAGCCACGTTATGTCACCTTGCCCAACATCATGAAGGCCAAGAAAAAGCCGCTTGAAGTGGTCAAGCCTGAAGACCTGGGTGTGGACGTGACGGCGCGCATCAAAACGCTCAAGGTCAACGAACCCCCCAAGCGCAGCGCCGGTATCAAAGTGCCTGATGTGGCTACCCTGGTGGCCAAACTCAAGACCGAAGCGAAGGTTATCTAACACCCCTGAGTCAGGTTGCCGCAGCGAAAGCCCTTGCACCTCACACCTTGAAGGAATTGAACCATGACAACACTTGTAATCGCCGAACACGACAACGCCACCCTCAAACCGGCCACGCTGAACACCGTGACTGCCGCCATCCAATGTGGTGGCGACGTGCATGTGCTGGTGGCGGGCCACAACGCCGCCGCTGCGGCCACCGCCGCCGCACACATCACGGGTGTCACCAAAGTGCTGCACATTGAGGCTGAAAGTCTGGCGCACGGCATTGCCGAAAACGTCAGCGCCCAGGTGCTGGCTTTGGCTGCCAATTACAGCCACATCCTGTTTGCGGCTACCGCTACCGGCAAAAATATGGCCCCACGTGTGGCGGCCAAGCTCAATGTGGGGCAAATTTCTGACATCTCCAAGGTGATCAGTGCCGACACGTTTGAGCGCCCGATTTATGCCGGCAATGCCATTGCCACTGTGCAAAGCCTGGATAGCACCAAGGTGGTGACCGTTCGTGGTACAGGTTTTGATGCTGCAGCCCTTGCAGATAAAGCGCAAGCAGCTATTAAAACAGTAGCAGTAGTGGCCATTCCAGGCCACACGGTTTATCTGGGCAGCGAGATTGCCAAGAACGACCGTCCCGAGTTGACCGCCGCCAAGATCATTGTTAGTGGTGGCCGGGCCCTGGGCTCGCAAGAAAAGTTCAATGAGGTCATGACCCCGCTGGCAGACAAACTTGGCGCTGCCATTGGGGCCAGCCGTGCTGCGGTGGACGCAGGGTATGCCGCCAACGACCTGCAAGTGGGGCAGACGGGCAAGATCGTTGCCCCGCAGCTTTATGTGGCGGTGGGCATCAGCGGTGCCATCCAGCATTTGGCTGGCATGAAAGACAGCAAGGTGATTGTGGCCATCAACAAAGACCCGGAAGCTCCTATCTTCAGCGTGGCCGATTACGGCCTGGAAGCGGATTTGTTTGTGGCGGTGCCCGAACTGGTTGCTGCACTGTAAGCAGGGCGTGCATGAGGGCATCCGTGGCGATGCCCTTTTTTTTCGCCTGCGTGCTGGTGCCACCGTTTTTTTGATCTATTTGGAGAAACCCGATGAGTTACAAAGCCCCCGTCAAAGACATGTTGTTCAACATGAAATACCTGGCCAACATCGACCAGATTGCCCAACTGCCCGGTATGGAAGATGCAGGCTTGGAGACCGCACAGGCGGTGCTGGAAGAAGCGGCCAAGTTCACTGAAGGCGTGTTGGCACCGTTGAATTGGGAGGGTGACAAAAACCCCAGCAGCTGGAAAGATGGTGTGGTCACCGCCACGCCTGGCTTCAAGGAAGCCTTCAAACAATACACCGAGGCGGGTTGGCAAGGCCTGCAACACCCGGTGGATTTTGGCGGCCAGGGCCTGCCCAAAACCATTGGCTCGGCCGTGGGCGAAATGCAGAACTCGGCCAACATGAGTTTTGCCCTGTGTCCGCTGCTGACCGATGGTGCGATCGAGGCGCTGCTGACGGCTGGCAGTGACGAACTCAAAGCCACTTACCTTGAAAAGCTGGTCAGTGGTCAGTGGACGGGCACCATGAACCTGACCGAGCCGCAAGCCGGCAGTGACCTGGCCGCCGTGCGCACCAAAGCCGAACCACAACCCGATGGCACGTACAAAATAGCGGGTACCAAAATCTTCATCACCTGGGGTGAGCACGATATGGCCGAGAACATCATTCACCTGGTGTTGGCCCGTGTGGTGGGCGCGCCTGAGGGCGTGAAAGGCATCAGTCTGTTTGTTGTGCCCAAATTCATGGTTGGTAAAGATGGCACTTTGGGCGCGCGCAATGACGTGCAATGCGTCAGCATCGAGCACAAAATGGGCATCAAGGCCAGCCCCACCTGCGTGCTGCAGTTTGGCGACCATGGTGGTGCGGTAGGTTGCCTGGTGGGGCAGGAAAACCGTGGTCTGGAATACATGTTCATCATGATGAACGCGGCGCGTTACGGTGTCGGGGTGCAGGGCATTGCGATTGCTGAGCGCGCGTATCAAAAGGCCGTGACGTTCTCCAAAGAGCGCGTGCAAAGCCGCCCGGTGGACGGCTCTTTACCGGCAGCGGGCCCTATCATTCACCACCCGGACGTGAAGCGCATGTTGATGACCATGCGCGCGTACACGGAAGGTTGCCGCGCGCTGGCCAGCGTGTCTGCCGCCGCGTATGACGCGGCGCACCACCACCCCGATGCCGAGGCACGCAAGCAAAACCAATCGTTCTACGAATTCATGGTGCCGCTGATCAAAGGCTTCAGCACCGAGATGAGCCTGGAAGTCACCAGCCTGGGTGTGCAGGTGCACGGAGGCATGGGCTTCATTGAAGAAACCGGCTGCGCCCAGTACTACCGCGATGCCAAAATTTTGACCATTTACGAAGGTACCACCGCCATCCAGTCCAACGACCTGGTTGGGCGCAAAACCGCCCGTGACGGTGGCCAAACCGCCAAGGCGCTGGCAGGCCAGGTGCAAGCCACTGAAGCCGCTTTGATCGCCACCGGCACGCTTGATGCAGCAGCCATGGCCAAACGCTTGGCGGCGGCACGGCTGGCGTTCATTGACGTGGTGAACTTTGTGGCCGGCAACACCAAGGCCAAGCCCAACGACGTGTTTGCCGGCAGCGTGCCCTACCTGATGCTGGCGGGCAAGCTGATGGCAGGCTGGCAAATGGCGCGCGCCATGTTGGTGGCGCAAGAGCAAATCGCCCAAGGGAACGACGTGGCCTTCATGCAGGCCAAGGTGAGCACGGCGCGCTTTTATGCCGACCACATCCTGACCCAGGTGCCCGGCATGCGTGACAGCATTGTGGACGGCGCAGCGGCCGTCACCGCGCTGGCGCTGGAGGCGTTTTAAGCGCCGATTGCGCCACTCAGGTCGGCCAGGTTGAACCCTGCTCTGGCACCAGCGCACGCCAACCAAGTTCACGTTTGATGCGCCCGCGCAGCGTGTCTGCCGGGCCCGCTTCGCCGTGCACCACGTAGACCTGGTCGGGTGCTTGCGGCATGTTGCGCAGCCAGGCCAGCAGCTGGTTTGCATCGGCGTGCGCTGAGGCGGATTGCAGTTGCACCACCTCAGCGTTGACTTCTACATCGCGGCCGTGGATGCGCACGGTTCTGGCTCCACTTGAGAGTGTGGCACCGCGTGTCCCAGGGGCTTGGTATCCGGTCAAAATGATCATGTTGCGGTGATCGCCTGCGTAGTGCGCCAAATGGTGCAACACGCGCCCACCGGTGGCCATGCCGCTGGCCGACAAAATGACCATTGGGCCGTGGCGACTGGCCAAGGCTTTGGATTCGTCCGTGCTGTTGACCATGGTGGCGCTGTGCGTCAAGGCGTGGGTGTCCTGGCGGCTCAAGCGATGTTCCCCAGGGTGATCTTCAAACAAATGGGTGGTGTGCACGGCCATTGGACTGTCCAGAAACACTGGCAGCGATGAGGGCAATTCGCCCTTTATTTTGAGCAGGTGGATGGCGTGCAGCAAAGCTTGCGCCCGCCCCACGGCAAACACTGGTACCACGGCCACGCCGCCGCGCTTGGCCACACGGGCCAAGGCTGGGGCCAGC
>JBGSRY010000017.1:0-1833 GCA_041737325.1 Rhodoferax sp.
ACTGGAACTTGTATGCGCTGGCGCAAGCACTGCTGCCCTTGATCGGCCCCCAGGCACTGGCGCTGCAGGCGTTGGACAGCTTCAAGCCCCGGTTTGCCAGCAAATTCCTGCAACTGATGAGCGCCAAACTGGGCCTGGCCGCGGCACCCGCCGCACTGGTTGATGCGCTGTTGGCATTACTGGCCAAAGACCGGGTTGACTACACCCTGTTCTGGCGACAGCTAAGCCTGGCCCGTGTGCATGGCCACTGGGAGCCGGTGCGTGACCTGTTCATTGAACGCCCGGTGTGGGATGCCTGGATGCTACGTTATTCAGAGCTGCTAGCCCATAAAAAACAAGGGCTAGAGGCCAATTTAATGCTTAAGACAAACCCCAAATTTGTGCTGCGCAATTATCTGGGTGAAGAAGCCATTGCGGCAGCCAGGAACAAAGACTTCACGGGCGTATCCAAGCTGCTCATGTTGCTGCAGCAGCCGTTTGATGAGCATCCTGGTTTTGAGCGTGAAGCGGGTTTTCCGCCCGACTGGGCCAGCCAGATTGAGATCAGTTGCAGCTCCTGAAACTTTTGTAACCCCGTTCACCATGACCTATCCTGTACAAAAAACCGATGCCCAGTGGCAAGCCATTCTGGAACAACAAGCCGCCGAACCCGGGGCCTTGCAGGTCACGCGCCACCAAGCCACCGAGCGCCCGTTCAGTGGCAAGTACGAGCGCCACTGGGCCGATGGCAGCTACCACTGCATCTGCTGTGGCAACCAGCTGTTTGACTCCAGCACCAAGTTTGATGCCGGTTGCGGCTGGCCCAGTTTTTCCCAGGCCGTGCCGGGGGCCATCAACGAGCTCACTGACCGCAGCCACGGCATGGTGCGGGTGGAAACCGTGTGCAGCCAATGCGGCGCGCACCTGGGGCATGTGTTTGACGACGGCCCCAGCGCCAGCGGCTTGCGCTATTGCATGAACTCGGCTTCGTTAAACTTCACCCCCACATGAAAATACTGATCGACTTCTTCCCCATCCTGCTGTTCTTTGGCGCTTACAAGGTGTATGACATTTACATTGGCACGGCGGTGCTGATGGCGGCCACCGTGTTGCAAATGGCCCTGGTTTACGGCATTGACCGCAAGCTGCAGATGATGCACAAGCTCACCTTGGTGCTGGTGCTGGTGTTTGGCACGCTCACACTGGTCTTGCATGACGACCGCTTCATCAAATGGAAACCTACCGTGCTGTATGCGGCCATGGCCATTGCGCTGGCGGTTGCGGTATGGGTGTACAAAAAGAATTTCCTGAAACTGTTGCTGGGTAGCCAGTTGACCTTGCCCGAGTTTGTGTGGATGCGTCTGAACCTGCTGTGGGTGGTCTACAGCGCCTTCATGGCGATCATCAACGGCTACGTGGCGGCTTACTACAGCACCGAGGCCTGGGTCAATTTCAAACTGTGGGGCTATGCCTTTCCGCTGGTGTTCATTGTGGGCCAGGGCTTTTACATTTCACGCTACCTAGTTACGAACGAAACAGTTAAAACCAAAAACACCTCCTCCGGCGACGTAATTGACGTTGAAGTCAAATATTTGGCTGAAAATAAGTCTAAAAAGTCTTCATGATTACCAAAGCGATTCCCACCGCAGAGCAGCTCCAAAGCAGACTACAAGAGGTCTTGCAACCCGTCTCGCTGGAGGTGATCGACGAGAGCCATCAACACCACGGCCACGCCGGGGCCAATGACACCGGTTTTGGCAGCCACTTCCGGGTCCGCATCACTTCACCGTTATTTACCGGCAAAAGCCCGCTGGCACGCCATCGGCTTGTGTATGATGCGCTCCAAGATTTCAT
>JBGSRY010000030.1:0-2212 GCA_041737325.1 Rhodoferax sp.
GATCATCATCACCCACAGCAGCGGCAAACGCTATGACCCCAAGGTGGTTGATACCTTTCTGGCGTTGTTTGAAGAACCCAAACCCGAGAGCGTGCGAAAGGAGACTCTTAAAGAAGTGGCACTGGGCATTGAAGACTTGCAAGCAGGCATGGTGTTGTCGCGTGACCTGGTCACGCCCAGCGGCATGTTGATGCTGTCTGCAGGCCATCGGCTGGATACCCGCCTGATCGGAAAAATCACCACTTTCCTGCGCTTTGCCGGGGACGACATGCAAGTCAATATCCGAGCGGACTCGATGCCGCTGCCCACGCATTAACCAGGTTGCTTTTGCGGCAAGATAACGCGACAGGTTGTGCCCTTGCCCAGCACGCTGTGCACTTCCAGAAGACCGTGGTGGCGCTGGAGAATTTCCCACGAAATGGACAGACCCAAACCGGTTCCCTTGCCCACCGGCTTGGTGGTGTAAAACGGCTCAAAAATGCGCTTTTGTACCTCGACTGACATGCCACAGCCGGTGTCGGAAACCTCCAGCCAAACCTGATCGGCTTGCACACCGCTGCGCACGGTGATCACCCCCTGGTTTTCGATCGCCTGCCCGGCGTTGACCAGCAGATTCACCAGCACCTGGCCGATTTGTGCAGCCATGCAAACCACCGCTGGCAAGGGTTGCAATTCCTTGACAACCGTTGCTTTGTACTTGAGCTCATTGGCGGCGACATTGAGCGCGCTCTCCAGGGTGGCATTCAAATCGGCAGCAGCCCATTGGCCGTCATCTGCGCGCGAGAATTCCCGCAAATCGCTCACGATGCGTTTGACGCGCGCGAGCCCGTCCAGCGTTTCACCGATCAGGCTCGGAACATCTTCGCGCAAGTAGCCCAGGTCGGCCTGCTGCTGCGCTGCGTCAACCGCTGCGCGTTGCTCGGCGGGCAACGCTGCAGCTGCGCTCTGGTAGACATCCAGCAGCGCAAACAACTGCTTGACATCTTCCGACAAGGTGCTGACGTTGGAGGTCACAAAACCAACGGGGTTATTGATCTCATGCGCGACCCCAGCCGCCAGTTGCCCCACGGCAGCCATCTTTTCAGACTGCAGCAGTTGACCTTGGGTCTGCTCCAAGCGTTGCACCGTGGCCGCCAGCGTACGGGTACGCTCGTTGACCCGTGCTTCCAAAGACTGGTTGACCTCTTGCAGCGCCAGCTGCGCCTGGCGTACGTCTGCGTTGGCCAATTCCAGCTTATGGTTGCGTTCGGTCAACAGGGTGAACAAATCCAGCATGGCGCGGTTGTAAACCGCATGGGCTCCGTCCTGCGCTTGGTCGATGTTCTCAAACGCCTGTTGCGGCGTTTGGCCCGTGTCCATGGCGCGCATTTGGCTGGCCATGCGCTGGTCTTCCAGCAAAATATGAAAGCTCAGCCAACTGCTTAAAAACCGCAGCAACTCGGTGCCGGTAACCGTGCCCTCTTGCTCGAATTGCCTTCGCATGGCGCTGACCTGATCGACAAACGCCTGGTGTGCCTTGTGGTGCTGCTGCAGGTACGCGGGGGCCATTTTTTTGTGCACCATCAGCTGCTCTTCATCTCTGAAATGCACCAACGCGTAGTGCGTCAGGTTGTCCAGCAAAGGGCCAACCGCGCGTTTGGCCACGTCGTCATTCATGGCCAGGTGGGGTGCAGCCTGATTGACCATGTCCACCAGGGCATGGTGTTGCTTGTCGACCAGCGCCAGACCGGTTTCAAAGTGCCGACTCCAGGCCAGGAAGTTAAGGGCGGTTTGCATGGGTAAGCTTTTAAAGTGACGAGAGCAGACCGACACCCAGCGAAAAACAGGCCATCGGACAATTCATTCTAGGATCACTAAACTCGGCGTATGGAACTCTCTACCTGGTTAACATTTTTCGCCGCCTCTTGGGCCATCAGCATCTCGCCCGGGCCGGGCGCTATTGCCTCCATGAGCGCAGGGCTGAACCACGGCTTCAAATACGGCTACGTCACCATCTTTGGCTTGGTGCTGGGCATCTGGACGCAGCTGCTGATTGTGGGGGCCGGGTTGGGGGCGCTGATTGCCGCGTCGGCCACCGCGTTCACGGTGGTCAAGTGGCTCGGCGTGGCGTATCTGGTGTGGCTGGGCATTGCGCAGTGGCGCGCCCCGGCGCGGCCGATGGTGGCTGTCAACGACAGCGGTGAAGTGGTGACCCAACGCGCCTTGATTCTGA
>JBGSRY010000138.1:0-1504 GCA_041737325.1 Rhodoferax sp.
TGCGGCGCAGGCGTTGGCGCGCGCGCCACACACCCTGCAAGGCACTTTGGAAGTGGGCGGCCAGGAACACTTTTACCTGGAAGGCCAGGTGGCTTACGCCCTGCCACAAGAACAAAACCAATGGCTGATTTACAGCAGCACCCAGCACCCGGGTGAAGTCCAGCACTGGGTGGCGCATGCGCTGGGTGTGGACAACCACGCGGTGCGGGTCGAATGCCGTCGCATGGGTGGCGGCTTTGGTGGCAAGGAAACCCAGGCCGGGCACATGGCAGTGTGGGCCGCCATCGCCGCACGGCAACTCAAACGCCCGGTGAAACTGCGACTCGATCGTGACGACGACTTCATGCTCACCGGCAAGCGTCACCCCTTCAGCTACGACTACACGGTGGGGTTTGACGACACCGGCCGGCTGTGTGGCCTGCAATTGCAGATGCTGGTGGCTTGCGGTTTCAGCGCAGATTTGTCTGGCCCGGTGGCCGACCGGGCGATTTTTCATGTGGACAACGCTTATTTTTTGCAAGACGTTGAGATCACCTCCTACCGCTGCAAACTCAACACCCAGAGCCACACCGCGTTTCGTGGCTTTGGCGGGCCACAAGGCATGATCGTCACCGAGGTCATACTGGGTGACATCGCCCGCTACCTGGGCCTTGACCCGCTTGCAGTGCGGCGCACCAATTTGTACAGCGACGCCCAAAACAACCCCCTGCCACCGCGCAACACCACCCACTACGGGCAGCAGGTGGAAGGCAACATCTTGCCCGATTTGCTCTCAAAATTAGAGCTGTCAGCCCAGTATAAACAACGGCAAGAGGTCATTTTTTCCTGGAACAAAAACAAGCCCACCATCCGCCGTGGCCTGGCCCTGACCCCGGTCAAATTTGGCATCAGCTTCACCGCCACACTGTTCAACCAGGCCGGTGCGCTGGTGCATGTGTACCTGGACGGCAGCGTGCTGGTCAACCACGGTGGCACCGAGATGGGGCAAGGCCTGCACACCAAAGTGATGCAACTTGTGGCGGATGAATTGGGCGTGCCACTGCAGCGGGTGCATTGCAGCGCCAGTGACACCAGCAAAATCCCCAATGCGTCGGCCACTGCGGCCTCGGCAGGGACCGATTTGAACGGCCGAGCCGCACAGTTTGCGGCGCGCCATGTGCGTGACAACCTGGCAGCCTTTGTCAGTGCCCTGGACGGTATCGGTGCCGGCTCGGTTCAATTTGAAAATGGCCGGGTGAACACGTGCAAGGCCAGCCGCAGCTTTGATGAGGTGGTGGCGCTGGCCTATGCCAACCGCATCCAGCTCTGGAGCGACGGCTTTTACCGCACGCCCAAAATCCATTACGACAAAACCACCCTGAGCGGGCGGCCGTTTTATTACTTTGCCTATGGCGCAGCGTGCACCGAAGTGGCACTGGACACGCTCACCGGCGAGAGCCGGGTGCTGCGGGTGGACATCCTGCACGACGTGGGCCACAGCATCAATCCCGCGTTGGACATCGGC
>JBGSRY010000169.1:0-5041 GCA_041737325.1 Rhodoferax sp.
ACCGCGGAAGCCCAGCATCGGGTTTTCTTCTTCCGGCTCGTAACGGCTGCCACCAATCAGCTTGCGGTATTCGTTGCTCTTGAAATCAGACAAGCGAACGATTACCGGCTTGGGCCAGAACGATGCTGCAATGGTGGCCACACCTTCAGCCACACGGTCAACATAGAACGCACGTGGCGAAGCGTGCCCTCGGGCCACTGACTCCACCGCTTTTTTCAAATCTGCATCCACATTGGGGTAATCCAAAATGGCTTTCGGATGCACCCCAATGTTGTTGTTGATGATGAATTCAAGCCGTGCCAACCCGACACCTGCATTGGGCAATTGGCAGAAATCAAAGGCCAACTGGGGGTTACCCACGTTCATCATGATTTTTACATCAATGTTGGGCATGTCGCCGCGCTGAACTTCAGTGGCTTCGTTTTCAATCAAGCCGTCGTAAATAAAGCCTGTGTCACCCTCAGCACAACTCACCGTTACCAACATGCCATCTTTAAGCACTTGATCCGCATGACCACATCCGACCACCGCCGGGATGCCCAGTTCACGTGCGATGATGGCGGCGTGACAAGTACGACCACCACGGTTGGTGACGATGGCTGAGGCCCGTTTCATCACCGGCTCCCAGTTCGGGTCAGTCATATCTGTCACCAACACATCGCCCGGCTGCACACGATCCATCTCGCTGATGCTATGCACGACTTTCACGGGACCGGTGCCAATTTTTTGCCCAATAGCACGTCCCTCCACCAACACGACACCCTTACCTTTTAGTGTGTAGCGGTGTTCAACTTTGCCTGCTGCCTGGCTTTTGACGGTTTCTGGACGCGCTTGCAAGATATACAACTCACCATCTATCCCATCTTTGCCCCATTCAATATCCATTGGACGACCGTAGTGCTCCTCAATCACCAAAGCGTAAGCCGCCAGTTTTTGTACATCGGCATCTGTCAACGAATAACGATTGCGCAACTCTGGCGGTACATCGGTGGTTTTAACCAACTTGCCTGATGCAGCTTTTTCTTCTTCTGTGGAAAACTGCATCTGGATCAGTTTCGAGCCCAGATTGCGGCGAATCAAAGCCAACTTGCCTGCCTTTAACATGGGCTTGTGAACGTAAAACTCGTCCGGATTCACAGCCCCCTGCACCACAGTTTCACCCAACCCATAGCTGGAAGTGATGAAAACCACTTGATCAAAACCTGATTCTGTATCGAGTGTGAACATCACCCCGGCCGCCCCCAAATCAGAGCGAACCATGCGCTGCACGCCCGCGCTCAACGCCACATGCTCATGCGCAAACCCTTTGTGCACGCGGTAACTGATGGCGCGGTCGTTGTACAAAGACGCAAACACTTCGCGCATTTTGTTCAGTACATCATCTATCCCGGTCACGTTCAAAAACGTTTCCTGTTGACCTGCAAAAGAAGCATCCGGCAAATCCTCTGCAGTAGCGGACGAGCGCACCGCGAATGAAGCTTTTTCGTTGCCACCTGAAAGTGTCGCAAAAGCTGTGCGAATGGCTTGCTCAAAGTCTGCAGGGAACGGTTGCGTTTCAACCATGGCACGAATTTCAGCCCCAGCCACCGCCAGTGCGTTCACATCTTCGGTATCCAACGCACTGAGCCGGGCATTGATTTTGCCAGCCAGATTGTCGTGCGCAAGAAATTCGCGAAACGCGTGCGCCGTTGTGGCGAAACCAGTAGGCACTTTGACACCAGTGGGCAGGTTGGAAATCATTTCACCCAGACTTGCGTTTTTGCCCCCCACCACCTCGACATCAGTCATTCGCAAATTTTCAAACGGCACAACCAAATCGGTCGGCTCAAAACGTGCTGTCATAAAAAACTCCAGAAGTTAAAAAACCTGAATCAATGACTGAATAAACACACCGTCATTGCTGCCGCATCAGCCCAGTTGCTTTGTCGTTGTGGTGTTGAACTGGATTGATACCAAAAATTTGGTTAGATAATAAATATTGTAGGCGCTGAAAAACTTACATAAACATGTCACCACGTCCCGGCGAAGTGGTGCGCACGCTGCCATCTGGTCTTCATTAACCCAAAAAACTTCACATCATGCCCAATCGCACCGTATTCTTTGTTTCTGATGGCACCGGTATCACAGCCGAAACTTTTGGCGGGGCAATTTTGAATCAATTTGAGACCAATTTGCATTGCATCCGGTTGCCGTTTGTGGACACCGTTGACAAGGCACATCAAACCGTCAGGCAGATCAACCAGGCGGGGACTCATGACAACAAACGCCCGATTGTGTTCACTACCTTGGCCAATGAGGAAGTTTTTAAAGTCATCAGCGAAGGATGTGAAGGCGTGCTGCTGGATATGTTTGGCACTTTTGTGCAACCTCTGGAACGAGAACTGAACATCAAGTCCAATCACCGCATTGGCCGCTTCAGCGATGCCAGCAAAAGCAAACGCTACCAGTCCCGCATTGATGCCATCAACTTCTCTTTGGATCATGACGATGGACAGTCGCACCGTGACCTGGAAAGCTCAGATGTGATCTTGGTGGGGGTGAGCCGCAGCGGGAAAACACCCACTTCCCTTTACCTGGCCATGCAATACGGGCTGAAAGCATCCAACTATCCCTTGATCCCGGAGGACTTTGAACGGCAAGACCTGCCTCCAGCCCTCAAGGCGCACAAGAAAAAATTATTTGGTTTAACCATTCTGCCAGAGCGTTTGAGCGAAATTCGCAGTGAACGTCGCCCCAATTCGACTTACGCCTCGATTGAAAACTGCCGACATGAAGTCAAGGAAGCCGAGGCGATGATGCGACGTTCAGGTATCCGCTGGTTATCTACCACAACCAAGTCCATTGAAGAAATTTCCGCCACCATTCTTCAAGAACTGCGTCCCGAACGTTTGGCTTACTAAACTGCCACGGCAGACCTTGTATGCCAGTTGGCAAACGGCGTTTGACGCAGCAGATCAGCCTGGTTGCAGGTGTGATTGGCCTGCACGCCTTGGTGTTCTGGATGATCCCCAACAGCCATAAATCTGCCGATTCACGCCCACTCACCGTACGGCTTCAACCTGTGGCTTTGCACCCAGATGCCAAGCAACATTCAGAGGCGCAGCCGGTTCAGGCCATCAACCAGTATCGTGTGCACCCAACACCACAGCGGCAAAGCGTTTCAAAGCGCAACACGCCAGCCGTTATCGCTGCGATCACGCCAGCGTTGTGGGCAGCTTCACCACCTGCACCCGTTACTGCTGTAGCCACGGACAGCGCAGAAAAAACCACTCAGACAGCAGCAGCGAATCCAGGGGGGAGCCCCCAAGCGGCGGCATCCGTATTACCTGCCACCCAATTGCCATCCAGCAGCGCAGACTACCTGCACAACCCACCCCCCGTCTATCCTGAGGCCAGCCTGCGCTGGGGCGAACAGGGCAAAGTCGTTATTCGAGTCCTGATTGACAAAGACGGCTTGGCTCACCAAGGCTCAATTCAACAGTCCAGCGGGTTTGATCGGCTTGATCGTGCTGCCTTGCAGGCCGTCATGAACTGGCGCTATGTGCCCGCAACCCGTGCCGGTATCGCACAAGACATGTGGTTCGATGTACCGCTGAACTTTGCGCCAAATTGACTTCTGTTAACCAGAAAGCGTTACCCCAAAGCGGCAATGCCAGCCCGCGCAATCGCAGCATCTTCGGTTGATTTCACCCCACTCACACCTACAGCCCCGAGGCAAAACCCGTCTTTCATGATCGGTACACCGCCTTCCAGCATGCCGGAAATAGCGGGTGCGCTCAAAAAAGACACGCGTCCACCATTGATGACATCTTCATACCCCTTGCTCTCGCGCCGCCCCAGGGCTGCGGTGTGGGCTTTGGCTGGTGCGATGTGAGCAGAAATGGCCGCTGCACCATCAAGCCGCTGCAGCCACAACAAGTGACCACCGTCATCCACCACGGCAATGGTGACGGCCCATTGGTTCTGGGTGGCATGGGCCTCGGCGGCTTGGGCGATTTTTTTGACATCCGAGAGTTCAAGAACAGGTTTGCTTTGCATGGTGGAACGTTTGAAAAAGTAAAGCCGCAAGGATACCGCCTTAGACCTCAGAAATTGATGCCGTGCGGGTCACAGGTATCCTCACAAATAGTAGGAACTGCGGCTGGATTCATGACTTGAAAGAAACGGCTTGACCCTAAAATCAAACGTACCGCGGTATCAACCTCTTGTTTCAAGGAGTCTAACGATGAACGAACGAATTCAATCCATGTCCCCCGTCTATGGCTCGGGCTCAATGCTGCAAGAGCGCAACAAGGTCTTGCGCAACACCTACTGGCTGCTGGCCATGAGTCTGGTGCCCACCGTACTGGGAGCCTGGCTCGGGGTAGCCACAGGCATGACCCAATCCCTGGGTGGCGGTTTGGGCTTGATCGTGTTTTTGGGTGGTGCGTTTGGTTTTATGTACGCCATTGAGAAAACCAAAAATTCAGCCGCAGGCGTACCCGTGCTGCTGGGGTTCACCTTTTTCATGGGCTTGATGCTCTCGCGCATGATTGCCATGGTGTTGGGCTTCAAAAATGGCCCGGATCTGATCATGACCGCGTTTGGCGGTACGGCCGGTGTATTTTTTGTCATGGCCAGCCTCTCCAGCATCATCAAGCGTGACCTATCGGGCATGGGCAAATGGCTTTTTGTGGGTGCTTTGGCCATCATGGTCGGCGGCATCATCAATGTGTTTATCGGTTCCACTGCGGGCATGATGGTCATTTCAATGATGGCCATTGGCGTATTCAGTGCCTACATGCTGTATGACTTGAAACGCATTGTGGACGGCGGTGAAACCAACTACATCAGCGCCACCCTGGCACTGTACCTGGACATCATCAACGTGTTTCAAAGTCTGTTGGCCCTGCTCGGTATCATGGGCGGTGAACGCGATTAAGTCGGCAGGTATTCGTTTGAAAAAAGGCCCATCTGGGCCTTTTTTCTTGTCTTATTCACTTACCCTTGATCGTCTTTCAAGCACATAATTTGCTTGAGAGAAATCGATAGAAGTCGTCGT
>JBGSRY010000172.1:0-2604 GCA_041737325.1 Rhodoferax sp.
GCAGAACGCCGCAGGCATCAGATGACCACTGTTGGGCACGTTTCACCAATGGGCAAGGCTTCTTGCTCCGACACCCCGGCCGACTCAAAACTGGCCATCTCGCGCAGCATGGCACACGCCGCCTGCAGCAGCGGCCAGGCCAGCGCACCGCCAGAGCCTTCGCCCAGGCGCAAGCCCAAATCCAGCAAAGCCTGCACCCCCAGGTGTTGCAACATGAACTCGTGCCCACGCTCGCCCGAGCGGTGCGCAAACACACAACGCTGCAACACCAGCGGCTGCATGGCGTGAGCGACCAGCACCGCGCTGGTGGCGATGAAGCCATCAACCACCACCACACGGCGCTCGGCGGCAGCCTGCATCACCGCGCCGACCATGGTGGCAATCTCAAAACCACCCATGGCCGCCAGCGCTTCCAACGCTGTTTTGGCATCTGGGTGACGCATCAGCACCTCGCGCAAAATCGCCGTTTTACGCTGCACCGCCGGTGCGTCCAGGCCCGTGCCCGCACCGGTGCAGACTTCAATGTCCAACCCCGCCAGCCGCGCCAGCAACAGCGAAGCGGCCGAGGTGTTGCCAATGCCCATTTCACCCAGCAGCAGCGCGTTGCCAGGCAAGGTTTTCACCAGGTTGATGCCGTTTTGAATCGCCTGCTGGCATTGCGCAGCGGTCATGGCGGGCTGCTCAGAAGCATCTGCCGTGCCGTGTTCGCCACCGGCCACTTTGCACACTTGCAAACCGGGGCGCTGTGTGCCTGCGGGCAGCCCGGCCAGAAAGTTTTCCACCATCTGCCAGCTCACGTCCTGCGGAAAAGCCGACACACCGCGCCGGGCTAGGCCGTGGTCGCCAGCAAACACCACCAGTTGCGGGTCTTGCAACACAGGCGCGTCGCTGCCCAGGATTTCGCCGATTTTCAAAGCCAGCGATTCAAGTCGGCCCAACGAGCCCAGCGGCTTGGTTTTGTTGTCAATTTTGTGTTGCAGCGCCTGCGTGAACGCGGGGCTAGAAATATCAGACAGAGTGGGGAGCAACATGCGCATGGCCATACACCTTCAAATAAAAAAACGAGCAACGTGGATTCAAGCAAGGGCGCAGACATGCGCGGTGTTCGGCGTGCGCCGACAGCTTATTCATGGCAATCCCCTGTGCGTGAATATGGACAGCGCTGCCTGGCCTTGCAGCACCAAAAAAATGTTCAGGCCGGTCTTCTGGCTTGGATTCATTTGCCTTCACGCACCTTCCCGGCTTGGCAGCCAGTGGTATTTGCGCGAGGCATCTTCCTTACAGCGTTGGGCACGCGACGGATTTGGACCGTCTTCCCGATTCTCTCGTGCACCCAGCCCCAATGGACTGATCACGCACAAGCACCTGACGCGGCAGATCATAGCAGCGCGCCTCGCGGCAACCGCTCATGAAGTCAACGCAGCAACTTGTCCAGCGTGCCCATATCAACATCCAACCTGAACATGGCTAGCGAATTTGATTCGTAAAGAGTTCAGCGGAGCATTACCATTGCAGCACCAAAATTTCCTACCCATTGCGACCATCAAAACTTGTTCTTGAAATCTATTGACTCATCAGCCCGACCGATGCCACCCAAAACCAATCCTTCTCTGACTACTCGCCGTTCAACCATGACAGATGTGGCCAAGGCTGCTGGAGTGTCACAGTCAACCGTGTCGATGGTGCTCAACAACATGGCTGGCGCGCGACTTTCTGTAGAAACCCGCGCGCGCGTGCTGTCTGTAGCCATGGAACTGGGCTACCGGCTACCGCGTCGCGACCCTGTCCTTGCACCGGGAACGCCAGCCGGGTCCAGCGGACGTAATCTGGTGGCTTACCTGGTTGACGAGCTTTCCACCAGCCCGCACCCAGTGCAAAGTGTGGACGGAGCGCGCGATGCCGCCTGGCAACATGGTTGTGTGCTCAGTGTGGCCGTGACGCGCGGCAATCCAGAGCAAGAGCAAGCATTGATCGCCTCCTTCTTGGCACACCCGCAACTGCTCGGATTTATCTACTCAACCATTTTTACGCGTTCGGTGACCGTGCCTGCTGTCTTGGCAGATGCGCCGACGGTGCTGCTCAATTGTCACGACCCCCAATTCATCGGTAGCAGCGTGGTGCCGAGTGAACTCGCCGGTGGTCACGCTGCAACCGAACACTTGCTGACCAAGGGGCACACGCGAATTGGCTTCATCAACGGCGAGCCATGGATGGAGGCAGCAAAAGACCGGCTCAAAGGCTACCGCCGCGCTTTGGCCACGCACGACATTGCCTTTGACCCGCAATTGGTGCGCGACGGTGATTGGAACACCAGCTCGGGCTATTTAATGACACGGCAACTGATGAACCTGGATCGCCCACCCAGCGCCATCTTTTGTGCCAACGACCTCATGGCTATTGGTGCGCTTGATGCGCTCCATGAGCTCGGGTTCACCGTACCAGCCCAAATAGCAGTGATGGGCTATGACGACCAAGAGATTGCCCAGCACACCCGTCCACCGCTATCCACCGCGTTGCTGCCCAATTACGAGATGGGCCGCTGCGCACTAGAGACCCTGTATGAAGCAAAGCGTACCGATAGCACGGCCACACCCCGATCACTTG
>JBGSRY010000204.1:0-6912 GCA_041737325.1 Rhodoferax sp.
TCCATCGGGTTTCAAGATGTGGGTGCAGGTTCAGAAAAGGCTGATGAGTTTGAGTTTTCAGACCAGATCGCGCAGCACTTTCACACCCGGCATCAACAGTTCAGCATTCCCAATGCGCAGGTGATGCAACGTTTGCCAGAGGCCGTTGCACAAATGACCGAGCCCATGGTCAGCCACGACGTGATTGCGTTTTATCTGCTGTCTGAACAAGTTGCCAAAGAGGTCAAGGTGGTCATGTCCGGCCAGGGTGCGGACGAGGTGTTTGGCGGCTACTTCTGGTATCCCCGCATGGATGCCGCGCCCGGCACACCGCTGGAGCGTTTTAGCCCGCATTACTTTGACCGCGACCATGCGGAATACCTGCACATGATCACCCCCGCCTTTCAAGTGGGTGATGTCACTTCGGCGTTCATTGCCGCAGAGCTGTCCAAGCCCGATGCGGATGCGTTTCTGGACCAAGTCTGGCGACTCGATGCCACCACGCTGATCGTGGACGACCCGGTCAAGCGGGTCGACAACATGCCCATGGCATGGGGCTTGGAGGTGCGCACGCCGTTTCTGGATCATGATCTGGTGCAACTGGCCGCGCACATGCCGCCTGAACTCAAACTCAGGGAAGGTGGCAAGTTTCCACTCAAAGCCATCGCACGTGGGCTGATTCCAGACACGGTCATTGACCGTCCCAAAGGCTACTTTCCCGTGCCAGCCCTGAAGTACGTGCGCGGGTCGTTTCTGGAACTGATGCGCGGCATTTTGATGTCAGACGCGTGCATCCAGCGCGGCCTGTACCAGCGCGACTACGTTGACCAGCTGCTGGCAGCGCCTGAAGCCCCAGCACATTTCACCCGCATCAACGGCAGCAAGCTGTGGCATCTGGCGCTGCTGGAGTGGTGGCTGCAAGTGCATGTCGATCAGCACTGAACCACGTTGGTACACCACTGACACGAGAACACATCAAGCTGCGGCGCTGCGTTTGGCGTTGCGTTCACCCACCATCGAAAACGCAAAGGCCAAGGCCTCGGCCAGCGACTCTTCAATGGCGTGGCGTTCATGCTCGGTCAAATAAAACATCATGTCCACATCATGGCGAACATAACGTGCCGGCAGGCGGTTGAGTGCCACACACGCCACATCAGCCAGCATGTCGGCGCTGTAGTGCGCATAAGCGTTCGACATGCGCACGACTTCTTCAAATACCAGTCGCTCGTAGTAGTTGTGCACTTGTTCAAAATTGATGATCATAAAAATCCTGTCGGACAAGCAAAATAACGCAATTCAAGCCAGACCATAGCAGTCTGTCCCTGGGTTGGCAAGGGTATTTCCCTAGCCAACTGCACCACCTGTTGAATTTTTTAGCTATTAAACATGTAGCAAATCAAAAAATTACGCTATAGTTTAGGAGGTGCGCGGGAGAATTGTTCCGGGCGACCCTTACCATCCCAGGAGACCCACCCATGAGTAATAAAGAAAACACTGCCATTGGCCCGCTGTTGAGTTTGCTCGAGTCAAGATACGCCATCCGTGTCTTGTGGGCACTTAAAGACAACCACCCCCAAACCTTTCGTTTGCTCCAGGACAGTGTGGGGGCCATTACGCCCAACACACTCAACACCCGCATCAAGGAATTGCGCGCTGCAGGCTTGCTTGACCACAGCCAAAACGGTTACGTGGTGACCACCCTGGGCGCAGATCTGCTCAAACGCATGGGCGATTTGTCGGCTTTTGCC
This sequence comes from Rhodoferax sp., assembly GCA_041737325.1. Lineage (GTDB taxonomy): Bacteria > Pseudomonadota > Gammaproteobacteria > Burkholderiales > Burkholderiaceae_C > Rhodoferax. The sequence continues at coordinate 1,728 of JBGSRY010000204.1, forward strand.
ACCAAGTGGGCTGCCAGTCAGACCAAAAAAGGCGCTTGAGCCCCTTCGCTTCGCTTTCCCCTCCAAAAAAACACATTCCCATGACCACAACCGCATCAGGACTCCAGTACGAAGACACCGTGATCGGCGCAGGTGCGTTAGCCACCAAAGGCCAGCGCGTGACCGTGCACTACACCGGTTGGCTGTATCAAGACGGCCAGCAAGGCTCCAAGTTTGATTCCAGCAAAGACCGCCGCGACCCCTTTGTATTCAATTTGGGTGCTGGTATGGTGATTCGCGGTTGGGACGAAGGTGTCGCGGGTATGCAGGTGGGCGGCACGCGGGTGCTGATCATTCCACCCGATTTGGGCTACGGCGCACGCGGTGCGGGTGGGGTCATTCCGCCCAATGCCACACTGAAGTTTGAAGTCGAGCTGCTCAACCTGGCTTGAATTTCGCTCAACTCCCGCTCTGCACATAAGCCGGGCACAAGTGGCACATCAAAACGGGCTGGTTTCAGGCCCGTTTTTTTTGCCGCATGCCACTTGAAATACTGTTAAACATCCCCACGTCACCCTATCGTTAATCATCTACTCAGTGAACCGAATGTCTGCCAGTACGCCTACCCCATCAACGCCCACCCCCTCCACTCCAGGTACAGACAGCGCACATGCTGCAAGTGAGGGCCATACAGCCATGGCCAATTTTGAAGCCGAGACCTTGTCCAAGTGTCAAGCCGATCTGGCTGAGTTGCAAGCCAAGAGCGCCGAATTGGCCGATCAATATTTGCGTGCCAAGGCTGATGCCGAGAACGCCCGTCGCCGCGCCGAAGATGAAATCTCAAAGGCGCGCAAATTTGCAGTCGAAGGTTTTGCCGACAGCCTGCTGCCCGTACTTGACAGTCTGGAGGCCGGCCTGAGCGTGAAAGATGCCAACCTGGAACACATTCGCGAAGGCGCGCAAGCCACACTGCGCCAACTGGTTTCAGCATTGGAGCGCAACAAGGTGGTGGCTATCAACCCGGCAGCAGCTGACAAATTTGACCCCCATCTGCACCAAGCCATCAGCATGGTGCAGGCCGATCAAGAGGCCAATACGGTCGTCAGTGTGCTGCAAAAAGGCTACCTGATTGCTGAGCGCATCCTGCGCCCGGCTTTGGTGACCGTAGCAGCCCCCAAATAAATGACCGGTATGGCTTGAAAAAACAACCTCGAGCCACACGTTAAACACATCTGAATTTCAATCTTTTAAGGAAACATCATGGGAAGAATCATTGGCATCGATCTGGGCACCACCAACAGCTGTGTAGCCGTCATGGAAGGCAATGTGCCTAAAGTGATTGAGAACGCCGAAGGTGCGCGCACCACACCGTCCATCATCGCCTACCAGGAAGATGGCGAAGTGTTGGTTGGTGCATCGGCCAAACGCCAAGCCGTCACCAACCCCAAGAACACGCTCTACGCCGTCAAGCGCCTGATTGGCCGCAAATTCACCGAGAAAGAAGTCCAAAAAGACATCGACTTGATGCCCTACAAAATTGCTGCAGCTGACAATGGCGATGCGTGGGTGGAAGTGCGCGGCAACCGCATGGCTCCGCAACAAATCAGCGCCGATGTGTTGCGCAAAATGAAAAAAACCGCCGAAGACTACCTCGGCGAGGCCGTGACTGAAGCCGTCATCACCGTGCCCGCTTACTTCAATGATGCCCAACGCCAAGCCACAAAAGACGCAGGCCGCATTGCCGGTCTGGAAGTCAAGCGCATCATCAACGAACCCACCGCTGCGGCGCTGGCCTTCGGCATGGACAAAAACGAAAAAGGCGATCGCAAGATTGCTGTGTATGACTTGGGCGGTGGCACGTTTGACGTATCCATCATTGAAATTGCCGATGTCGATGGCGAAAAACAATTTGAAGTGCTCTCCACAAACGGTGACACGTTCCTGGGCGGCGAAGATTTTGACCAACGCATCATTGACTTCATCATTGCCGAGTTCAAGAAAGAACAAGGCGTTGACCTGTCCAAGGATGTGCTGGCCTTGCAGCGTCTGAAAGAAGCCGCTGAAAAAGCCAAGATTGAACTCTCCAGCAGCGCCCAGACCGACATCAACTTGCCTTACGTCACGGCGGATGCCACCGGTCCGAAACACCTGAACATCAAACTCACCCGAGCCAAGCTGGAAAGTCTGGTGGAAGAGTTGATCGAGCGCACCATTGCACCCTGCCGCACCGCCATGAAGGATGCGGGCGTGAGCGCTGGCGACATCAACGATGTGATCCTGGTCGGCGGCATGACCCGCATGCCCAAGGTGCAGGAAAAAGTCAAAGAACTCTTTGGCCGTGAACCCCGCAAAGACGTGAACCCCGATGAAGCCGTCGCCGTAGGTGCTGCGATTCAAGGCCAGGTGTTGTCGGGTGACCGCAAAGACGTGCTGCTGCTGGACGTGACCCCCTTGAGTCTGGGCATTGAAACCCTGGGTGGTGTCATGACCAAGATGATTGCCAAAAACACCACCATCCCGACCAAATTTGCGCAAACTTTTTCTACTGCAGATGACAACCAGCCTGCGGTCACGATCAAGGTGTTCCAGGGGGAACGTGAAATTGCCGCTGGCAACAAAATGCTGGGCGAGTTCAACCTGGAAGGTATCCCACCGGCTGCCCGCGGCACACCGCAAATTGAAGTCTCGTTTGACATTGATGCTAACGGTATCTTGCACGTAGGGGCCAAAGACAAAGGCACTGGCAAAGAAAACAAGATCACCATCAAAGCCAACTCGGGTTTGTCAGAGGCTGAAATTCAGCAAATGGTCAAAGATGCCGAACTGAACTCGGCCGAAGACAAGAAAAAACTCGAACTGGTACAGGCCAAAAACCAGGCCGATGCCAGCTTGCACAGTGTCAAGAAGAGCCTGACCGAATACGGCGACAAAATTGATGCTGCCGAAAAAGAAAAAATTGAAGAAGCCATCAAGCACCTGGAAGAAGCGCTCAAGGGAGATGACAAAGCTGCAATTGATGAAAAAAGCGCAGCCTTGATGACCGTGAGTCAAAAGCTGGGTGAAAAAATGTACGCCGACATGCAGGCCAAGCAAGCTGCAGAGGCCGCACCTGCGGGTGAAGCAGGCCAAGCAGGCCCATCCGGTTCACAAAGTGGCGCACAACAGGCCGACGACAATGTGGTCGATGCCGAGGTGAAAGAAGTCAAAAAGCCCTAAGCGCTTGCACTCCCACGGTTTTTTACACAGCTGACACGCGCCGCGTTGCACCTTTAAACAGGTCGATGCGGCGTTTGCATTGAAACCAGGCACACATTGAACATGGCAAAAAGAGACTACTACGAGGTTCTGGGCGTTCCAAAAAATGCTTCAGACGAAGAAATCAAAAAGGCGTACCGCAAGCACGCCATGAAGCACCACCCTGACCGCAACCAGGGTGATGCCGCCAAGGCGGCTGAAGAAAAGTTCAAGGAATCCAAAGAAGCCTATGAAATGCTGTCAGACCCGCAGAAACGGGCCGCTTACGACCAGCATGGCTTTGCCGGTGTTGACCCCAATATGCGCGGAGGCCCAGGCGGTGCCGAGGCTTATGGTGGTTTTGCTGAAGCTTTTGGCGATATTTTTGGCGACATGTTTGGCCAGCAGCGTGGTCGCGCGGGTGGCGGTCGTCAGGTTTACCGTGGCAGCGACCTGAGCTATGCCATGGAAGTCACACTGGAAGAAGCGGCCAAAGGCAAAGATGCACAAATCCGCATCCCCAGCTGGGACAACTGTGACGTGTGCCACGGCAGCGGGGCCAAGCCCGGTACTTCAGCCAAGACCTGTGGCACTTGCGGTGGTGTCGGTGCGGTGCAAATGAAGCAGGGGTTTTTCAGTGTGCAGCAAACCTGCCCCACCTGCCGTGGCACCGGCAAGGTCATCCCCGAGCCCTGCACCGCTTGCCATGGCCAGGGCAAGATCAAAAAACAAAAAACACTTGAAGTCAAAATTCCGGCTGGTATTGACGGCGGCATGCGCATTCGCAGCGCGGGCAATGGTGAGCCGGGCACAAACGGTGGCCCAGCGGGTGACTTGTACATTGAAATACGTCTAAAAAAACACGACATTTTTGAGCGTGATGGCGACGATTTGCATTGCTCTGTGCCCATCAGCATCGTCACCGCGACGCTAGGGGGTGAAATTGACGTGCCCACATTGGCCGGCAAGGCCGCCATTGACATTCCTGAGGGTACTCAAACCGGCAAGCAGTTTCGCTTGCGTGGCAAAGGCATCAAAGGTGTCCGTTCCAGCTACCCCGGCGACCTGTACTGCCACATTTTGGTAGAAACACCGGTCAAGCTCACCGAACACCAGCGCAAGCTGTTGCGCGAACTCGATGAATCGTTGAAAAAAGGGGGGGGGAAACACTCGCCCACCGGTGACAGTTGGACAGACCGCCTGAAGAGTTTTTTCAGCTGAACCAGCCCAGCCAAAAAATAGGCCACACAAACAAAGCCGCACAGTTTATAAACCACTGTGCGGCTTTTTTTCTCCCGCTGCACAAGGAGACCCGCATGAGTGTCAACATCACGTTTTTAGGCGCTGCCGGTACGGTGACCGGTTCCAAGTATCTGGTGCAGCATGACGGCAAACATGTGCTGGTCGACTGTGGCTTGTTCCAGGGCTACAAGCAGTTGCGCTTGCGCAATTGGACACCGCTGCCCATCGCCCCCAACCAAATCGACGCGGTGCTGCTCACCCACGCCCACCTGGACCACAGCGGCTATTTGCCGCTGCTGGTCAAGGAAGGCTTTACTGGCCCCATCTATGCCAGCCGTGGCACGCGTGATCTGTGCAAAATTTTGCTACCCGACAGCGGCCACATACAGGAAGAAGATGCGGCTTTTGCCAACCGTCATGCCTTATCCAAGCATGCCCCTGCCCTGCCCCTGTACACACGTCAAGATGCGCTGGATGCTTTGCCACACCTCAAGGCGGTAGATTTTGAGAAGGTGATCACACCGCTGCCGGGATGGAAAGCCACCTTCAGCTCAGCCGGACACATCTTGGGTGCGTCCAGCATCCTGCTCGAAGTTGCCGGTCGGCGCATCCTGTTTTCAGGCGATTTGGGGCGGCCTGATGACTTGATCATGAGCCCACCCGATGCAGCCCCCGGAGCCGACACGGTATTGATCGAATCCACGTACGGTGACCGTACCCACCCCAAAGA